>JAKFVC010000092.1 GCA_021732415.1 Planctomycetaceae bacterium | reverse complement strand
CATAGTATTTCCAGGTCTTTACTGAGGAGCTTTCATTTCGGAACTGCGAGTCCCAAGTGAATCGTGCCCATCACCCCCAGCCCCTCTCCCCGGAGTACCAGGGCGAGGGGAGCGAGTTCCTTCTGATCATTTGGAAGAAATTGGGACTTATGATGGGTGGCTGAATTCAGCTGGCCCATAAGTCCCATCTATTCGGTTACTGCAATCAGCCGAATTGCCTTGTGACCTTGGTGTGAGCCGATTGACGCCGTAAAACGCGGCTGTCCATCGCACGACACCAGGCAGGGAGCTTGATCAACCTGTGGGGTCAGCAAGACATCCCCCACGCGCAGATCTTGAAACTCGGTCGGCGACAGAGAAATCGGCGGCAGTGTGACCCGCAGTTGGGTTGCTGTCGGACGCGGTCCCGACCTTGATGTGCGGGGAGTGTGGGACGAACGCAACCCGTCACACGCGCCACGCGGGATTCCCAGGCTCAGTTGGCCACTCGCACCTGAGCATCGAATTTCGAAATCAAACTGGACGATCTCACACGACAAGTAGACCGGAATCCCTGCGATCCAATCCGCCGTGGAATTCACCGGTTTGATTTGCCACTCGGTGGCTTGCGACGCGAACAATGCTTCGCAGAGCCCTGTCACCAAGCGCCCCGTCAACTGCTGTTCGAGAGGCCCGCGGGCACGCAGAGTCAAATCGGTGGATGGCTCGGTGCCTCCCAGCAAACAATCCAGGTGGGCCGCCACCAACGTGTCGTCGAACGCGATCCACACGGGAAATCCACGCTGGCTGGCGGTCACTTGAAACGCCTGCCAGCCGGCATGATGGGTCACGAAGTCTCGCAGCCGAACGATTTTCAAATCTGCATTCGGCAGTGAGAAGCGAGTCGAAAACGGTTCGGTCCAAGCTTGAAACCAGCGCTTTCCGAACGCTGCCTGCCAAGCCTGCAACGAGGCCAGTTCTTCTCCGTCGAGGGTCATCGGCAACGTGAACTGGTCCGCGGCCCAGGTTTGTCCGGGTGCGGAAGTCGGTCGTCCCAAAGATCCCGTGGCGCCGCCTGCCAGATCGAGTCCGGAAAACAGCGATTGGATCTCGGAAGGGCTGAGCGTTTCCGACATCTAGAGACTTCCGAAGGGTGTAGGGGTGCAGAATGTCTTAGAACCGCTCACAAAACTGGTCGATCAGGCCCCCGTCGGGGCAAGCCCGACGGGGGCGACTCGTAATCGGTATTGTTAGGCATTTTTAGTCGGTCATTACTCCGTTACCCTCAGACTCTCATACCCTCACACTGTTTCGACGGTTCACCATCACGGCAACTTAATCAACAACGCATCGCACCAATCAGCGTGATCGAGGATATCGCCCTGATCGGCGAAATCGACGGCTAGTGTCAATTGCCCCACGTCTTTCATCGGGATCGGTCCGACCGCAATCGCCGGAGTCTTACCTCGCACGACTTCACTCGTAAAGACCGGTTTTCCGTCGGCCAGGACCCGGAAGATCACGCTGCCACGACCTTCCGTGACCGCATCGATCCCAATCGTGGCCTGAAATGCGGCGTATTTCTTGTCCAGATTGTAGGTCACCAGCGACTGGCTGTGCAGACCGAGTCCGCGGGGATACTCCTTATCGCCCAGACGCAGCGGACCGCCCACGGCATTCTGATTCCGCCGCAGGGGCCAGGTCCGCGCGAGATACGGGGTGGAAACATATTCCTTCGGCTCCAACTCGGACAGGAACACAATGCGGCTTCCCAGGAACTGCAGTGACACCAGATGCTCCGGCGGGAAATGGAGTTCGGCACCGAACGCGGCTCGACAACTGAGCCCCTTCTTGTCCGCGAATTCCACGTCACCGACAGTCAGCAGGCTGCCATCAGACAGACTCAGCAGAGCCTGGCTGCCTTTGGCGGGGGGAAAGCTGGTCAGTTCCGGGTTCATTCCAAATCCGCGGACGGTGGCCACTGGCACGTTGATCTTGCCGGTGGCTACGGTCAATTCGAACGCGTTTTTCCCAAAACTTTCCAATTGACCCGGCAGGCGGTCGCCGTTGGACAGAAAGAAGATGTCCTGCGTCTCGCGCTGATCACGCAGGCGCACGATCATCTGGGATCGCTCGAGAGGATTGCGTGGGGGAATGAGCAGCGCGCCCCGGACGGTCTCCAGAGGCACCGCGACCTCGGGCCAGGCCGGGAAACGGACCCATTGCCCCACCAGCGATTCTGCGTCAATGGACTGTGGTCGCAGTCCCAGGCGATCGCCATTCGCGAGCAAGAGTTGCGGGGCATCGTCCAGCAGTGCATCGGGTTGCGGGACCCAGTCGATGCGGAGTACCTCAGCTCGGTTCCAGTCGGTGGCGGACTCCGCCGTGATTCGGATTTTGGAACCGGAAATCTCGATCAGCTTGCCGGCTTTTGTCTGGCCTGAGAGATTTTGAACCCGCACGGTTACGGCGGGGTCGGCGTGGGCGAGCGTGGGGAAGAGAAGGTAGCAGCAGGCAACCAGAGCTGGCAGCGTCCGCGTATCGTATTGTAATCGTTCACGCAGCATACAACTTGTCGATCATCTTGGCGTGGTACACAGACGGTGGAAGTCGCTTTGGGCGATTATAGCGATTTCGAACTAAGTCCGTAGGATGGCCGCCCCGGCCGTCTGAGCCTGTAACATTCGACAACGCAGACCACAACTCCTAACAATGTTCGCGCAGCGCCAGCATGCCTCTCTCTGAAAACGTTGCTCGATTGAAAACGTTTCACGCAAATGGCACTGGCGCTCCGCGAAGATCGCACGGATTGGTCTCTATGCCACGTCGAATGTTACGGGCTCAGACGGCCGGGGCGGCCATCCTACGGGCCTCTACGTGGCCTCTTCACGCCGTTAAGATCCTGCGAAAACTCCTCGTTTAGTTGTCGAATCATTTCACCGGTGATTAGAATCCAGCATCCGGAGTGCGACCGGGCTGGATGTCTATTCCTCAGAAGATGTGACCTCTGTGACATCCAGTGCCATTTGACGGGCACTGACCATCATGAACGGAACCCCTCAGTGTTTCGGCTCTGACCGAACGTTGATTGACGAATACGTGTCTAGCGGGTGAGTTGATTTGAAAGGAGCAGGGTCAGATCAAGCGGTCGCCAGCAATCGTCTCGGTTGAGTCGTTTCGGTTGCAGCCCAATCATGTTGATTGAAGACCGGCGCGCCTGATCGCCAATAGTCAAAGGCAGGTGCTGAATGAATGCGGGGCCTAGCGCCGCGATGCAGTCGAGTGTCCTTGTCTTGAATCGTTTTTATACGGCGATTCAGGTCATGTCGGTCCGACGGGCATTTTGTTTGCTGTGGAAGCAACTCGCGGAAGTCGTCACTGTCGAGGATGGAACCTACGTCGCTTATGACTTCGAGAGTTGGCTCGAAGTGAGCGACTGGAGAGCGGCGTTGGAACAACGCAGCGAGCACGACGACTGGATTCGCGGCGTCAATCGCGACATTCAAGTTCCACGTGTCATTCGCCTGTTGAGCTATGACCGGTTTCCTCGGAACACGGTGAAGTTCAACCGTCGCAATATCTTTTTGCGTGATGAAAATCGGTGCCAGTATTGTGGGCACAAATTCCCCACACACCTGCTGAGCCTCGATCACATCATGCCGCGCAGCCGGGGTGGTTCGACCACCTGGGAAAATATTGTCTGTGCGTGCCTGACCTGCAATGTGCGAAAGGGTGGGCGGACTCCGCACGAAGCCAATATGCGGCTGTTCCAGAAACCGGTCAAACCGAAACGCAGTCCGACGTTGACGCATCAGATCTCGTCGGCCAAGTATGCTTCGTGGAGAACATTCCTTGATGAAGCCTATTGGAACACGGAATTGATGGAATAATTGAGCCCAGCGATTGCAGGTCGCTGGGCTTTTATTTTGGCTGGAAGTTGCAGTGGCCCCTACAGGAACTTGGCGAGCCGGGCGGCGTAAGCCCCCGGATTCTTCTCCATACAGATTTGGAAACACAGAGTCACAGAGGAACACAGAGGAAGACCATCACTCTGTGTTCCTCTGTGACTCTGTGTTTTTCTTCTTCGTGTCCTTCGTGACCTTCTGTTTAAATCAAGATATTCAAACAGGGCACCTCAAGAATCCGGGGGCTTACGCTGCGGGGTTCACCAAGAAATTCTCAGGACTGATCTGTCTTTCAAGATCACCGCATGGCACAATTCGCTGCACAGAATTCTCTGTGCTTGAAGGCGTCATCACGCTGCTGCCACTTAATGATTGAGGTCGCCCAATGTCCCGACCGAGCTGGCTGATTTGTGGTCTGATTGCACTCTGTGGGATGTCGCTGAGCCTGAGTACGCATGCGGCTCCCCCGCCGCGATACGCTTCTGTCCGCATTGACGGCGTGCCGCATATTGCTCAAAAGCCTGACTTCTGCGGTGAGGCGTGTGCCGCGATGTATCTGCAGAAGCTCGGGTTTGATGTCGACCAGGACTATGTCTACGACCAGTCCAAACTGGATCCGGCACTTGGTCGCGGTTGTTACACGAAAGAACTCACCCGCGCTTTGCAGCGGATCGGTTTTGATATCGGAATCGTTTGGTATACCGTGCCCGCGAAGGCTGACAGTCAGGCCCTCGACGAGCAATTCAAAGCCCTGTTGGATGACCTGCGAGCCGGCCACGCGTCAATCATCTGCATGCGCTACAATACAACTCCGCAGGCCACCGAGCATTTCCGGCTGATCCTGGGATATGACGCCCAGACGGATGAGGTCCTCTATCATGAACCGGCCGAGAAAGACGGTGCAGATCGCCGGATGACTCGCGCCCAGTTGCTGGCGACGTGGCCCTTGAAGTATGCCACTGATCAATGGACTTTGATTCGCATGCGGCTGAAGCTGACGAAACGGCCGGTTGTGCGGAAATCGGACGCGTTCACCGACGCAGATTATTGCCAGCACATCCTGGCACTGAAAGAAAAACTTCCAAGCGAGTCGTTTCACATTGTGATTCAGCGACCGTTCGTCGTCGTTGGGGACGAGTCGGCTGCGGTCGTTCGTCAACGAGCAGAGAAAACCATCAAATGGGCCGTCGATCATCTCAAGCAGGACTTTTTTGCACGCGATCCGGCGGACATCCTGGATATCTGGCTGTTCAAAGATGAAGACAGCTATGAATCCCACGTGAAGGCGATTTTCAAAGACCGCCCCACGACGCCGTTCGGTTATTACTCACCGGCCCATAAGGCGTTGATCATGAACATCGCCACCGGGGGCGGCACGCTGGTGCATGAGATCGTCCATCCGTTTATGGCGACCAATTTCCCCGGCTGTCCATCGTGGTTCAACGAAGGTCTGGCATCGCTGTATGAACAGTGCAGCGAGGTCGAGGGGCACATTCACGGAGAAACCAACTGGCGTCTGCAGGGGCTGCAGACCGCGATCAAGAAAGAGCGAATTTCCACCTTCGAAACGCTTTGTGGTACGACGACCGCACAGTTTTACGAAGACCCGCAGGGACATCACTACGGGCAGGCTCGCTATCTGTGTTACTACTTGCAGGAAAAGGGTTTGTTGCGCGCGTACTATCAAGAATTCAGCCGCAACAGCCGCCTCGATCCCACCGGCTACCAGACTCTCCAGAAGATCCTGAACGAAAAGGAGATGGCGGAATTTCAGAAACGGTGGGAAGAGTACACGCTGAAGTTGAAGTTCTGAGCCAGGGTGGAAATGTCTAATGCCTAATGACTAATGTCTAAAATCTCCGTGAGGTCGAATTGGCTTCTGGAACATCGGTCGGGAATCGAGTCGCGGACTCTGGTACCCAATCAACTGAAGATACAAGAGCTGCCGGCGTCCAATTCGACGTGACGCAGGACTCCTTTTAGACATTAGTCATTAGACATTAGTCATTCTTGATCGGATCCCCCAAGGGGGTGAGACTTCCTCCCGCATCTGCTACAATACTCCCTGCGTATTGTCGTGATGTGTCACTGAGATCTGGTTCATGGTTTCGCCCAAGACACCCACCACCGCCGAAAAGGTGGTGGTTTTGTTCCGCACCTGCGGCCATCTGGATGCGGATGGCCGAACGTGGGTCTTGCCGATCCATGCCTGGGTCTACGAACCGCACTGCAAAGGCCGTGTGCAACGCGCGACACTGGCCCTCTTTCGCCGTTATCTGCGGTACAAGACCAAGGCCACCGTCAATGACCTGTTTCAACAACGGACCCAGGCTTTCTTCGTCGGTAATCAGCGCGGTTTGCGGCTGAATATTGAAATTGGCAATCAGAACTTCTTCATTGAGAAAACGGGCACCAACGGACATGTCAAAGGGATGGTCCGGATTCCCTCGGAGGCACTCCAGGCGAGCCTGCCCGATTCCAGTGTCGACCACGGGTGGGTCGATTTCAGCGCTGCGTTGACGAATCCACAATCGCTGGTGTATTCCGGTCGGGCGCTCTGTTTGCCGCGAACGGGCTTGTCGGTCATTTCCGATATCGACGATACGATCAAGCACAGCCACGTGCGCAACCGGAAAGAATTGCTGACGAATACGTTTCTGCGATCGTTCCAGCCCGTTCCCGATGCCGCGGCCATCTACCAGAGCTGGAACCAGCAGGGGGCTCAGTTCCACTATGTTTCATCGAGCCCCTGGCAATTGCACGAGCCGCTGACGGAATTCATCTCGTCGGCCGGCTTCCCGGAAGGGAGCCTGCACTTGCGGTTCTTCGGCTTGAGAAACTCGCGATTTTTGTCGCCATTTGTCTTCCGTCCCGAGAACAAAGCACGCAGCATCACGGCGTTGCTCCAGCAGTATCCGCAACGCCGATTTATCTTGATCGGAGATTCTGGTGAACGCGACCCAGAAATCTACGGCGCGGCAACGCGTCGCTTTCCGAGTCAGATCGCCAGGATCTTCATCCGCGACATCACCAATCAGGGATCCCATTCCAAGCGTTTCCGCAAAGCGTTCCAAGGCGCTGCGATGAACCGCTGGCGAATCTATCAGCACGCGGAAGAGCTGAGCGATGAGAAAATCTTGGACTATTGACGATTAAAAAGATCGGATTGGCCACAGAAGGACACAGAAGAAACACAGAAGTAAAGAAGGAGATCTGTGATTTTCTGTTCTGTGTTTCTTCTGTGTCCTTCTGTGGCTAATTCTCTTTTCTTTTCTTATCTCAAGCCGCAACCTCTTTCTCAGCAGTGATTTGCTCACATCTAGTCCATCCTCGCTGCCAGCTGACCCCTTGACCCGCTTGACCAATGCGTGGTTTTTGCCCATGCTGGGGATCTTAATCAGATATTTTGATCCGACTCAGCCTGAGCTATTCCGTCTTTCTTTGGCGGAATGGGTCTCTCGGTGCGTCGACCTAGATTCGTGAAAGCCAGTTGCTCATGGCCGAACAAAAGACTCCGTCCGACACCCCTGCGCCCTATCCCGGTTCGAAATCGATGCCTCAATGGAGCGTCGGCGAACTGATTGACGCCCCGAAGTTTGAATGGGGCAAGCTGTTTACCTATCTCGGCCCGGGCTTGCTGATGGGTGGTGCCGCCATCGGCGGCGGCGAGTGGCTGACCGGTCCGACGATCACCGCCAAATTCGGCGGTGGATTGATGTGGCTGGCGACCCTGAGCATCCTCGGGCAGGTCATCTACAACCTGGAGATCAGCCGGTACACCTTATATACCGGCGAACCGATCTTCACCGGGAAATTCCGCACGCTGCCGGGGCCGCGTTTCTGGCTGGGTGTGTATCTGTTGTTGGATATCGGTGCGATTTTCCCGTACCTCGCCGCCAGCGCGGCGACCCCGTGTGCGGCGTTGTATCTGCAGCGAATTCCCAATCCGAGCCAGTTTCCGAGCGATCAGCCTCTCCTGCAGAATTTGTCCTACTTTATCTTCCTGGTGTGCTTCATCCCGCTGATCTTCGGCGGCAAGATCTATAACGCTCTGAAGTTCATCATGACGGTCAAGATTGTCGTCGTGATGGGTTTTCTGATGGTGCTGGCCCTCTTTTACTCCAACATCAATACCTGGATCGAAATCGGTGGCGGGTTCTTCAAGATCGGCAATGTGCCCATCAAGCGGGCCGAGGATTTCAATCACAATCACGTCCTCGATGCCGGTGAAGACTGGGACAAGGACGGGCACCTCGATCAAGTTGAACCGGAAATCAACCGCGAGCCAATTATCGATAGCGACGGCAACGGAAGTTCCGACGCCTGGCCCGACTTCACCGGTGACGGCAAGCCCGAGCATTTCGTCAAAGTTCCCCGCAAGAACAAGGCTGGCGGCGATATTACTCGCTGGTGGCCCGACCTGGACCTTGACGGCAAGCCGGACGCGTCCATCACTGTGGATGCGGACTGCGACGGGACGGCGGAGAAGGTGATTCCAATTGATTTCGAATCGGAAAAGCCCCCGAAATTCATCGATTTTGATGGCGACAAAACGTGTGATGGCGACAATCTGGAAAACATCTTCCAGTCGTTGGCCGGCGGCAGCTTCCCGCTGATCGATCTGGCGATGATTGGATTCTTGTCGGCGCTGGTTGGTATCTCGGGACAAGGTGGTTTGTCCAACACGCCGATCAGCAATTACACCCGCGATCAGGGTTGGGGCATGGGGCATCACGTTGGAGCCATTCCCAGCGTGGTGGGAGGTCACAATCTGCAGCTATCCCACGAGGGAACCGTGTTTGTCGTGACCGAGGAATCCTTGCCGCGCTGGAAGCGGTGGTATCGGCACATCGTCCGCGATCAGCTCACCCTGTGGGCTCCGGCTTGCTTCTTCGGCGTCGGTTTGCCGAGCATGTTGTCGGTGCTGTTCCTGAAACGCGGGTTACCAGACCGAGAATGAATATCAAACCGCCTGCATGACGGCCGACGGCGTTTACGCCTATGCCGGCGGGCAGCTTGGGTTGATCTTCTGGGGACTGACACTCGTCTGCGGTTGCCTGGTGCTGATCCCGACGATGGCCAGCACAATTGACGGCTTCGTCCGCCGCTGGGTCGACGTCTTCTGGACCTCGAGTGCCATCCTGCGACGCATGGAAAGCCATGCGATTCGCTATGTCTATTTCGGCGTGCTGACGATCTACGCCATCTTCGGCGTCATCATGTTGAGCCTCGCCAAGCCGACCGCGTTGCTGTTGATTGCGACGTCGATCTACAACTTCGCGCTAGGCTTCAGTTGCTGGCACACGTTGTGGTTGAATCACGTGTTGTTGCCCAAGCAGTTGCGGCCGGGTTGGTTCATGAAGATCAGTCTGCTCACATCCGGCATCTTCTTCTGGATGGTCGGCACGTTCGCCGTGTTGGCCGAGTTGAAGAAGGCGGGATATTTGTAACGCGAGTGCGAAGGATTGTAGGATGGCCGCCCCGGCCGTCTGAGCCCGTAACATTCGACATCGCATAGATATCAATTCTAGCGATGTTCGCGGAGCGCCGGCGCACGATTTGAGAGTAACGTATCTCTATTGAGATACGTTTCCGGTGAACAGGATGTCGGCGCTGCGCGAAGATCGCGAGGGATCGTTACTATGTCAAGCGGGTTGTTACGGGCTCGACGGCCGGGGCGGCCATCCTACGGTCGTTGATTCGCAACGCCTTGCGAACAACGGCTAAGGCTCATATCCCAAGTTGGGCGACAACCAGCGTTCGACCTCGTGAATCGGCCAACCTTTGCGGTGGGCGTACGATTCAATCTGGTCCTTCATCATCAAGTCGACACTGAAATAACGTGCGGCCGGATGGGCAAAGTACAGACCCGAGACCGCCGCCGCCGGGTACATCGCAAAGTTTTCCGTCAGTTGCAGGCTGGTGTTTTCTTCCGCGTGCAACAGATCAAATAGCGTGCGCTTCTCTGTGTGATCCGGACAGGCAGGATAGCCGGCCGCCGGTCGGATGCCGCGGTATTTCTCGGCGATAATATCTTCGGTCGATAGCCCTTCTTCTGCACCATAGCCCCACTCATCGCGAACCTGTTTGTGCAGGGCCTCGGCAAACGCTTCCGCCAGACGGTCGGCGAGCGACTGGGCGAGGTTTAACTGGTAGTCATCGTTCTCGCGTTTGAAATGCGCGACGACATCTTCCATGCCAACGCCGGTCGTGACGGCAAATGCTCCGATGTAGTCCATCCGCCCCGATTCCGCTGGCGCGATGTAGTCCGCCAGCGAACGAAAGTCCGACTGGCCGACGCGTTCCCATTGCTGCCGCAGGAAGTGGAATTTCGCGATGATGGTCCGCTTGTCGTACGGCAGATGGGCACTCTCGGGCGTATAGACTTCAACGTCGTCCCCCACCGAATTCGCCGGCCACAGGCCATAGACGCCCCGTGCCTGCAACCATTTTTTCTGGATGATCTCCTGCAGGAGTTCCTGGCCTTCATCGAACAGTTTTTTGGCGACTTCGCCACAGTTCGGATCCTGGAAAATTGCGGGATACTTCCCCTTCAATTCCCACGACATGAAGAACGGCGACCAGTCGATATACGGCACCAGTTTTTCCAACGGGTAGTCGTCGAGAACCTGCACCCCCAACTTGGCCGGCACATCGATCCGCACGTCTTGCCAGTCAGTATGAAACCGGCGCTGGATGGTCTGAGCATACGGCACCAGTTTCTGAGCCTGACGCTGTGAGAACCGTTGTCGATCGCGTTCCTGCTGGCGACGGTTTTCGGTATCGAAGGCCGGGGCGCGGTTGGGATCCATCAACTGATTGACGACGGGAACGCTCTTCGACGCATCCAGTACGTGCACCGTCGATCCATGATATTGCTGAGCAATCTTCACGGCCGTGTGCTTCGCGGACGTCGTCGCGCCACCGATCAACAGCGGAATCTCGAACTTCTGCCGCTCCATCTCGCGAGCGACATGAACCATCTCATCCAGCGAGGGCGTAATCAGGCCACTCAAGCCGATGACATCAGCCTTCTCGTTACGTGCCGTTTCGAGGATCTTTTCACAGGCGACCATAACCCCGAGATCGATGATCTCATAGTTATTACAGGCGAGGACCACGCCGACAATGTTCTTGCCGATGTCGTGGACGTCACCCTTGACGGTGGCCAGGACGATCTTGCCGCGGGCTTCCTGGACTTGTCCGGTACGGGCCTTTTCCGCTTCCATGAACGGCAGCAGATAGGCCACCGACTTCTTCATGACGCGGGCACTCTTTACGACCTGCGGCAGGAACATTTTCCCCGCACCAAACAGATCGCCCACGACATCCATACCGGCCATCAACGGACCCTGAATGACCTCCAGCGGAGCCGGATACTTCAGCCGCGCTTCTTCGGTATCTTCAATAATGAAGTCGGTAATGCCCTTTACGAGAGCATGCGACAACCGGCTCTCCACCGATCCCAGTCGCCATTCTTCCACGGCGTCTGGAGCCGATTTATCCGCCTTCGCTTTGATCGTCTCCGAGTACGTAATCAGCCGTTCGGTCGCATCCGGACGGCGATTCATTACGACATCTTCAACGTACTCCAGCAACTGCTTGTCGATCTCGTCGTAGACCGCCAGTTGGCCGGCGTTGACGATGCCCATGTCGAGACCCGCCCGCACGGCGTGGTACAGGAACACGGCATTGATCGCCTCACGCACCACTTCGTTACCGCGGAACGAAAAGCTGACGTTGCTCACACCGCCCGAGGTCTTCGCTCCCGGGCAGACTTTCTTGATCTTCGTCACAGCTTCGAAGAACTCGACGGCGTAGTTCGAGTGCTCTTCCATCCCGGTGCCGATGGTCAGAATGTTCGCATCGAAGATGACGTCTTCAGGCGGGAATCCGACTTCCTCGGTCAGCAGTTTGAAGGCGCGTTGGCAGATTGAGACCTTGTGGTCTGCAGTCACGGCCTGGCCTTGTTCATCGAACGCCATGACGATTACGGCCGCGCCATACTTGCGGACCAACCGTGCCTGTTCGAGGAATTGCTCCTCGCCTTCTTTCAGGCTGATCGAGTTGACGACCCCCTTGCCATCGAGGCATTTCAAGCCAGCTTCAATGACGCTGAACTTCGAACTGTCGACCATCACCGGCACGCGATTCACATCCGGATCGTCATGGATCAGATGCAGGAATTGCGTCATGACCTGCTCGCTGTTGAGCAAGCCTTCGTCCATGTTGACGTCGATCATGTTCGCGCCGTTTTCGACCTGCTGCCGCGCAATGGCTAGGGCTTCATCGAAATTCTCTTCTTTGATCAGTCGGGCGAACTTGCGCGACCCGGTGACGTTGGTCCGTTCGCCAACCATCATGAAGTTGGATTCGGGGCGAAGTTCGAACCGTTCCTTACCGCAGTAGGCCGACCATTGAGGCACGTCCGGATTGGTGCGGGGTTTGATCCCCTCGACGGATGCGGAAATCTGGCGGATGAAGTCGGGGTCGGTGCCACAGCAGCCGCCGACGATATTGACCCAGCCGTTCTGCGCGAACTCGCGCAGGTTGGTGGCGACTTCGAGCGGATTGGAATCGAAGCCCCCCATCCCGTCGGGCATACCGGCGTTCGGATAGCAACTGACAAACTTCGGCGCGAGGTTCGCCAGCGCCTCGACATACGGCCGCATCTGGGCCGGGCCCAGGGCGCAGTTCAGCCCGATCGTCAGCATGGGGAAGTGCGAGACTGACGTCCAGAACGCCTCCACCGACTGGCCGGTCAGCGTGCGTCCGCCATTGAAGATCGTCCCCGAAACCATCACCGGCAGCCGAACGCCACGCTCGGCAAACACCGACTCAATGGCAAACAGACAGGCCTTCATGTTGAGCGTATCGAAGGACGTTTCCGGCAGCAGGAGATCCACGCCGCCATCGATCAAACCGCGAATCTGCACGGAATAGGACTCGACCATCTGCTCGTAGGTAACGGGCCGCGTCCCCGGTTTTTCCGCGTTAAATGCAAGCATCACCTTAGTCGGACCGATACTGCCGGCGACGAACCGCGGCTTGCGAGGATCCAGTTTCGTGAATTGATCGGTCGCCGCACGCGCGAGTTGTGCGGCGGTCTTGTTGATCTCGTATGTCAGATCATCGAGTTCAAATTCCTTCAGCGACACAATGTTCGCGTTGAAGGTATCGGTTTCGATGATATCCGCGCCCGCCGCGAGATATTGTTCGTGAATCTCACGAATCATCCACGGCTGCGTCAGGACGAGCACGTCGCCGCAGTTCTTCAGATCAATCGGATGCTTCTTGAAGCGTTCAGCGCGATACAGTTCTTCAGTCGGCAGATACCGCTGAATCATGGTCCCCATCGCCCCGTCCAGGACGAGAATACGTTGAGCAAGAAGTTCGTGTAGACGGTCTGAAGAGGCAGCAGGCATGGGGCAAATTGGCTTATCGAAAGGACTGAGGGCGGGATGGCACGCTTAGAGGAGGGAAGAGTTTTTAGCCACAGATTGACACAGATGAAACACAGATTGGGATGAGGGGCGGTTAGCTGACGGGGCGTTCAACTATGTAATTCGCCTATCACAAATATTCGACCAGGCGAGCCGGGCGGCGTAAGCCCCCGGATTCTTCCTGCGTAGCCGACGCTCCCGGCGTCGGCGTTGATTGTCCAGATCGTTTTTCACAGAAAAATGTGACGACAGAAAGATGGGGACTAGCCGATCCAGTTCCCAGTTTCGTATTCATTTTTTTGTCGTCACATATTTCTGTCAGAACTGTGTTGAGCAGCGTCTGCCACCGAACTTTCAATTAAAAAAATCTCGCACCGGGGCACTTAGCCCAGGAAGTTCGGGACATCCCTCCAAGGTTTCGTTAGTTCTCAACATCGAAGGTAAACAATTGGGGCGATAGACGGTCAGTGTCTGAAAATCGGGGTCCAGAATCCAAACCACCGGGACTCCACATTCCAGATACAAGTTAATCTTCGCGACGACGTCTTCATGAGTGTCCGATGGCGAAAGGATTTCGACGGCCAATACGGGGGGACCTTCATACCAAGCTTGATCAAGAGATGCAGTTGCCAGCAATTCTGCGGAGTAATACGTCACGTCAATTCCGACGGTCGTCTCTGGATCTCGCCGCAATCTCACTCCGGTTTCGCCTCCCGTGACCTCTCCTCCAACTTCTGGAGCAATAGCCCAATTTCCTAGAACACGGGAAACTGAACTAATGACTTTATTGTGTCGACGATTCCGTCTCGTCATCGGGTTCTCCCTCGGATACTCCCTTAACTCGCCACGAATGATATCGCGCTCAATACCGTCGTCAGGCAACGCGAAAAGTTCTTCCGTTGTCATCGTCGAGGTGATAGCGGTTGCATTCATGATAAAGTCCGTGTCTAAACTACGCCGTCGGCGCATAATCCAAAGCGTTCAAAATCATCTCGCACGCATGCGATTTGTTGAGCGCGTAAAAGTGAATACCGGGAACTCCTTGTTCAATTAACTGGCGACATTGCTCAATCGCGAAATCGACGCCGATTTCGAGTTGGGCCTGCTTGTCGTCCTGCACGGCTTCCAGTTTCTGAGCGAGGTCTTGCGGGAAATCGGTCTTGCACATCGCCGTGATGCGTTTGATGCGGGCAAACTCGGTGATTGGCATAATCCCGGGAACCAGGGGGACGTTGATTCCCAATCGACCGCATTCGTCTCGGAAGCGGTAGAAGTGGTCGTTGACGTAAAACAACTGCGTGAAGACGGCGTCGGCTCCGGCGTCGACCTTGCGCTTTAAATTGAGCATGTCCGTGGCGAGATCACAGGCCCCCGGGTGTTTCTCGGGGTAGCCCGCCACGCCGATTCCCAGCTCAGGAAATTCCGCACGGATCAACGAGACCAGTTCGTTGGCGTTCTTGAGGCCTCCCTCGACATGGACGAATTGCTCTTGTCCCTGCGGCGGGTCACCGCGTAGAGCCATGATGTTCTTGACCCCCTGCTGCCCGGCGTATGTCAACCATTCGCGCAGTTCATCCTGGGTCGCACCCACGCACGTAAAGTGAGCTGTGGCCGCGATTTCGTACCGGCGTTGAATCTGAGTACACAGTTCGACCGTCCGGGTTCGCGTGCTGCCGCCGGCTCCGTAAGTGCAAGAGATAAACGACGGCTGATATTTCGCCAGGCGGTCCAGATTCTCGAACAGCGACGCATCGCCGTCGGTCGACTTGGGGGGGAAGATTTCGATGCTCAGACCGAAAGTGCCCGGGCGGTAGATTTCAGAAATACGCATAGACGTCTCGTGGCCGATCTGGTCGCAGTTCACAAAACCGTAGTATATGTGCGATTTGCCGGTGAAACCAGTCGCAATGACGGGGGATGGATTTCAATCCCATTGGTCCCATCCGTCCCATAAGTCCCATTTGTCCCATCAGAATTCATGGGACTTATGGGACGGATGGGACCAATGGGACTTATGGGAAGAAGATTCGTTATTCCCCGGGCTCTGATCCTGCAATCTTGTTCAACGCGCTGATATACGCCAACGCTGTTGCTTCCAGCGTATCGGTGCTGACGCCCAGCCCGTGGAAGGTCTGCTGGCTGTGGGTCAACGTGACGTGAACCTCGGCTTGGGCATCTTCCCCGGTCGAAATACTGCGGACTTGGTAGTCCTGTTGAGAGGCCTGCACTCCGGTCAGTTCGCACAACACTTTGAACAACGCATCGATGGGGCCATCGCCGGTCGAGATCCCGATCCGGGGCGTTTGCTTGCCAAACTGGAGTTCGACGGTGGCGGTGGCAATAGTTCGGGTTCCGCCCGAGGCCTGGAACCGGACCAATTTCCACAGATCGGTCCGTTCGGTGGCGCGATGTTCGATCAGGGCCACGATATCGGCGTCGTAGACGTTCTTCTTCTTGTCGCACAGGACGATGAAGTCATTGAACAACTGCTCGAAGGCGGCGTCATCCAACTGATAGTGCAACGAGTTAATCCGGTCGCGGAAGGCATGCCGGCCGCTGTGCTTGCCCAGGACGAGATTCGTCCCGGTAAAGCCGACATCCTGGGGGCGCATGATTTCGTACGTCGAGCGGTCTTGCAGCATGCCGTGCTGGTGAATGCCGGCCTCGTGAGCAAACGCGTTTTGGCCGACAATCGCCTTGTTCCGCTGCACCTGCATGCCGGTGATTTTCGATACCAGCTTGCTGGTCGGGAAGAGTTTCGTCGTGTTGATTTTGGTATCGCAGCCGTAGTAGTCATACCGCGTCTTGAGGGCCATCACGACTTCTTCGAGCGCCGCATTGCCCGCCCGCTCGCCGAGACCATTGATCGTGCATTCGACCTGGCGAGCCCCTGCTTCCACGGCCGCCAGACTGTTGGCCACGGCGAGACCCAAGTCGTTGTGGCAGTGTGTGCTGATGACGGCCTGCTTGATGTTCGGCACGTTCTTGATCAGCGTGTCGATGACCTTGAAGTAATGGGCGGGAGTCGCATAGCCGACGGTATCCGGGATGTTGACGGTCGTCGCACCGGCCGTGATGGCTTTCTCGACGACCTCGCACAGAAAGTCGAGCTCCGTGCGGGCGGCGTCTTCCGGGGAGAACTCGATGTTGTCGCAGAGCGCCTTGGCCCGCTGCACCGACTCGATCGTCTTGGCGATGATTTCGGGCTTTTCCATCTTCAGCTTGAATTGCCGATGGATGGAACTGGTGGCGAGGAAGATGTGAATGCGTTTCTGCTGGGCATCCTGCAAGGCGGCGGCGGCTCGGTCGATGTCGTCCTCGCGGCAGCGGGCGAGAGCACAAATCACAGCCTGGTCGCCGTACTTGCGGGCGATGGCCTGGACGGCTTCAAAATCGCCGGGTGACGCAATGGGGAAGCCGGCCTCGATGATGTCGACACCCAGTTCGACCAGGGCCTCGGCGACTTGCAGCTTTTCCTTGGTGTTCATGCTGCAACCGGGGGATTGTTCCCCGTCGCGTAACGTCGTGTCGAAGATGACGATATGCTTGTCCGACATCGCTGCCAACTCCATATTGAAAAATCACAAATGTGAGATCTACTTGATCACACTAACATGCCATAAAAAACAAAAAAACCCTGAGACCATGCGGCCTCAGGGTTGGGACTGTAGCGGGAATTTTTTTGAGCATCCTCGCTGCGCGCACCTAAGACCGGCCCACATGTCGTGGTTTTAGCAGGTTCAGGGCTAGCATCATGTACGTCACGTTCAAGATTTCCTGGAAATTTTCGCTGACAAATACAGTCTACGGCGAAAGACACAGGCCGTCAACCGGTGGTTCGCGAGAACCGAGTTGCCGTGTGTAGCCCCTGTCTGGTTGGTGGATGCGTTTCGAAACCGCCCCCGTTGGGGCGAGCCCAACGGGGGCGACAACAGATGGCAATTCTGCGTTTCACTGCGATACAGTCGCCGGCAGTCTCAAAATCATTCCCCACAATATAGCGGCTGCACCCCCAGTTGCCGTGATTCGGGCACATTGCCGTGGGCTGGGAGACCACGTGCTCAAAAAATGTGCATGGGTGATCGTTTTGCCCTTGCGGAAGTGTCTATTCTTAAGAACAATAAATTTCTTCGAACAACGAGATCCCATGCGGCTGGAATGGGGTTTGATTTGGCAGATTTCCAAACAAATCCTTAGCAGTCGCCAACTCATACGTTGTCTGCGTGATCGGATAGGCTAACGAGAAGAGATGCGGCAATGTCTTGGCATTGCAGTTGCTGGTTTAGTCCCGGAATCTGAGCGAGGGCGCTCGGTTACTAGTCACGATCTGTCTTAGATGCGGTTCAGCGGGTTCGTTCGAACTCCGCACTGTTTTCTATTGAACGAAATACTCCTGTTGGTCATCAACGTTACGAAGCACGCGACCCGAAGCTGATTTGGTTTGGTCGATTGTTTTAAGATTCGTTTGTCTGAACCAATTGCTGCCCCCTGAATTAGAGGCTGGGAAGAGGGCTCTCGCGCCTGGTGTGTATTTCATCCAGTCAATCGTGACTGGTCAGAACTGTGTTCGCGGTCCTATATATTTTTTGTAAGGGGAAGCCATGCGTTCAAAACAACGGCGGCCGGGATTTACTCTGATCGAACTCCTGGTGGTGATTGCCATCATTGCAGTGCTGATCGCACTGCTCCTGCCTGCGGTGCAACAGGCGCGGGAAGCCGCGCGGCGCAGTCAGTGTAAGAACAATCTCAAGCAGATCGGGTTGGCTCTGCATAACTATCATGACACGTTTACGATTTTTCCTCCGGGTGGCAACTACCCCGGTTATGCGTCATTCTTCGTAGGGATCCTGCCCTATATGGATCAGGCCCCGGCGTACGCTCAATTCGACTTCAATTCGGATTTTGACACGCGGTCTGGCTCCAGGACATTTTCAGCGGCGCAGGCTGCGATTTATTCGAAGTTGATCGTCCCTGGTCTCAATTGCCCCTCCAGCGAATTGAAAGTTTTCCAAGTCGACACCGGTTGTACTACGGTTGCGGTGCAGCGACCGAATTACGTTGGAGTGGCCGGCACCGCCATCGATCCGGTTGGGCCGGGTAGTAGCCCCAATGTTGCGAACTCGGGATACAGCTACACCAATATCCCGGCTAATCAAGTTGGAATGTTGGCCATTAATGGCGGCACGCGAATTCGCGATGTCGTCGATGGAATGTCGAATACCCTGTTAGTCGGTGAGCAAGGTCGGCCCTTAACATCAACCGGCGCTGACAGTCGCTCCTCCATGTGGTGTGGAGGTGCCTGGGAAGGCTGCTATTACGCTGGGGGGGCCTCTGCCGGAAATCAATTCTGCCAAAACATGTCCGCGATTGTATATCCCATCAATAACATGGCCGGCATCGGACCAGGTGCGGATACCCCCTATAAGTTCAATAATTCGTTTAATTCGCGACACGTCGGCGGAGCCCATTTCGCAAGGGGTGATGGAACGGTCGTTTTTGTGTCGGAAAATATCTCCTTTGCCACTTATTTGCGGCTGGCCGCCATGGCTGATAACCAAGTCATCGGTGACTATTAATCTGATCCTGTCCCAGGTGCAGAGAAGCCCGGCCGTCAAATGCGTCGGACTTCTCTGCTTGCTTTGACGGGTATGAATGATCGATCGATCACTGATCTGCCGGAGGTCCGACTGGCGGATTCTGGCTTCGTCATGTGACCTGATTTCAACGAAACCGACCGCAGAAATTCGTTGGCAAACGACAGAATTCGAGACCAATTGAGCGATTCCCAATCGCCATTGTGCATCACAGCGAAATGCGTCGTGAACGCTCCATTATGTCCATTTTTCTCAGGGAACTGGCTTGTGAAAATCCATTTTCAGGCAGGCAGAATCGGTCTTTGCGCGCTGGCACTTTTAACCGCAACGCTTTCGGGTTGCGGTGGCGGGGAGAAACCTAAGACCACGGTGAAAGGCAAAGTGACGTACAAGGGTGAAGCGGTCGCTGACGCGAATGTCCAAATGCAGACCGCCACAACGGGTGCTGCTGCCGCAGCCAAGACCGATGCTGCGGGCAGTTATTCAATCGAAGCAGTTTTAACTCCTGGAAAGTATTCGGTATGGGTGATTCCCTTTGAAGTCCCGCCCCCTGCGCCTCCCCCACCGGGCTACAAGCCTGTCGATAACCCAAAGATCCCCAAGAAATACCGCAGCGGTGCGACGAGTGGACTGACATTCGAAGTCAAAGCCGGGGCCAACGAATTCAATATTCCGATGGTGGATTAGTGAGGCGCCGATTCCGATTAGCGGCCTCCGAAGCCCCAAAGGGGCGAACTAGGCCAGCCCAGGGCATCGCCCTGGGTTGCAGGTCAAATTAATGAATCGAAGCCCTGAAGGGGCGTACTAGGCGTATGCTAGTACGCCCCTTCAGGGCTTTAAATACTCACTTGCGAGTTTACCCAGGGCGATGCCCTGGGCTGGCCTAGTTCGCCCCTTTGGGGCTGAAAACCACCGATCGTGGTGCAACATAGATCGGAAGAACATTCAACCCTGTCAATACCCAATTTGCGCCAGCCCGCCCTCGCCCTCCCATCGCCATCTCACAAATTGAGCTTGGATAACGCATAGGTAGGACTCAGGACCTGTCCTGCGGCGTAGTTTATTTCCCTCCGACTTGCCAGAATGTCTTAACAATGATGATTGAGCAGGCTAAGATCACTGTACGGCCGCGCCGCAGTTGCCTAAATTGTTTGCTCCAGCCTGCTTCCTACCGGTTGCTCGTGAATTCGTCCCTTTGACGACGCGGGTCTTACTCGAAGAGTGTTACCGTGTCTGGTTCTGACCACCAAGAGCATGTGACTCGCGCCCTGGAAGTGCTGACTCAAGGCTTGATTCCTTTCGTCGAGAAGGAATTGCGTGCCGTGTTTCAAGGTTCCTGGGTTGAACACGTACGGTCGAACCTGCGCGATCAGCGGCATCAGACTCCGGGAGCCGAACCCGTCATCCACTGGGATGCACTCGCCCTGCTGACCGTCATGTGGGATCAGTGGAACACGGTCTTCCGCCGGAGTCTCAGCCCGCTCGAACGCAGTCTGGTCGGTGAACTGCGTGAGTTCCGCAATCGCTGGGCGCATCGCGGCAACTTCGACTTCGATGATACTTATCGCACGCTGGACAGTGTCTCGCGGTTGCTCAAGGCGATTGATGCCCCGGAAGCTCAACTGCTGCAGAAACAGAAGCGAGAACTCCTGGAAGAACTGTTTGCCGACGAAGTCAACGCCAACACGCAACGCCAGCTCGAGGGCCGCGAACGTTGGAAGGTGATCACGATCAATTCGTTTTGCGCCGTGTTGCTGGTCAGCACGATTATCTACCAATGGGAGCTGCGCAATTCGTGGCCTTTCGCCGTCATTCTCTGTTTCGGCATGGGCTACCTGACCTATCGCCAGTTGATGACGGATCCTCCCAGCGTCGGCATCCGCGAGTGCCCGCGCTGCCGCAAGATCATTTATTCGTTGACGTGCCCGTATTGCGAAAAGACAGTCCGCGGACGCAAAGAAGCCGCCGGCGAACAGCGGGCGATTGATACAACGCTGTCGACGTCGGCCTCGGCGGAACTGGTTGACTAGGGGGGCTGGTCGCCTGCGTCGTGGGATGGGTCTCCAGGCCCGTCTGAGCCTGTAACCATCGACGCGAAACAAATTCATCCCTCGCGAGCTTCGCGCAGCGCACGAGTTGCGATCAATCAATACGGCCGAATGCTCCACTAAAGCCTGGAAATTCGGGTGCCACTGGCTGTGCCAGTGCTTTGCCGGACAGAGGGTCGAAAGACTATCCGCACTGGCATAGCCAGTGGCACCCGAATAAGGCTTATTGAAGCGTTTGCGAATCGCTTACAAAGCCACCTGTGCGCTGCGCGAAGCTCGCGGGGTCGAATCTTTGTGATGTCGATGGTTACAGGCTCAGACGGGCCAGGAGACCCGTCCCACGACATTCTTTCCACGACACACCTTCGCCCCTTAAGAGTCGCGAACATCTACCAGCCCGCGGCGCAACCGTTCCAATCGCGCAGGTTTCAATTTTCGGACGGGGCCGTCCAGTCTGCCTAGTGCGAGGCTTCCCCCTCCCGGGAATTGTCGGTCAGCTTGGCGACCGATGATTCCGATGGTGCGTTGTGTCGGTAATCTCTCGCTGGAATCGACTCTTTCGAATATGCGAGATGCGTGGATTAGTGCGGTTTTGCTTAACTTTTGTACGAATGGTAAGGTTGGAGAGTATGAGTGTGTGAGAGTAACGGTGAAGTCCAGTTGTCAGTGGATCTATCTTGACCCTCATACTCTCAGACTCCGATACCCTCATACTCTCTACCTGCCCAATTGTTTGGCTAAAGCGCAATTGCAGACTTGGCTCATTGCGTGCTGGCCGATTGGCGTCCGTTTCCGTTCGGGAAGACAGGCTTCTATGCCGAGTTGCAGCTTCAGAATTCGCCACCAGTCTCTTTGGATCGCAATCCTGCTGGTCCTGGGCTGGAGTGTTGGCGTCTGCCAGTCGGCCGCGGCTGAAGTTCCCAAGCTGCCGCATGCCAAGCCGGAAGAAGTCGGGATGAGTCCCGCTCATCTGAAGAATATTGACGCGGTGGTGACTGAAGGACTCAAGATTGGACGGATGCCCGGTTGTGTCGTGCTGGTCGGGCGGCAGGGACGGATTGTCTTCGAAAAGGCCTATGGCCAGCGCGCCGTCAGCCCCGACCCCGAGCCGATGACGGTCGATACCGTTTTCGATTTGGCCTCGATCACCAAACCGCTGGCGACTGCGACCAGCATCATGCTGCTGATCGAACGGGGTGATCTGCGGCTGCGCGACAAGGTCAGCTATTACATTCCCGAGTTCTCGAAGAATGGCAAGCAGGACGTCACGATCTATCAGTTGCTGACGCATCAGTCGGGCTTCATTCCCGACAATGCCGACGCCGACTACCTGCAGGGGCCCGACACCGCCTTTCAGAAGATTTTCGCCCTCACGCCGCAATCTCCCCCCGGTACGAAGTTCATCTATTCCGATGTGGGCTTCATCGTCCTGGGTGAGCTGGTCAAACGCCTGTCGGGCCAGAACCTGCACGAGTTCAGCCACGAACATATCTATCAACCGCTCGGCATGACCGAAACGACCTATCTCCCAGGCAACGACTTGATCCCGAGAATCGCTCCCACGGAGCAGCGCAAAGGGAAGTGGCTCCGCGGGCAGGTCCATGATCCGCGGGCCGAGTACCTCGGAGGAGTCGCCGGACATGCCGGGTTGTTCTCGACCGCCCAGGACCTGGCCGTCTACTGCCAGATGATGCTCAACCGAGGCACCTACGCGAACGTCCGGATTCTCAGTCCCCGCGGTGTTTCGGTGATGACTGACACTTACAATTCGGGGACCAGTCTGCGGGGATTGGGTTGGGACAAACTGTCGACGTTTTCCACCAACCGCGGAGAACTGTTTACGGAGTCCGCCTACGGTCACAGTGGATTTACAGGGACGTCGCTCTGGATTGATCCCGGTTTGGATCTGTTTGTGATCGTGCTCAGTAATCGAGTTCATCCCGACGGTAAGGGGCTGATTAACCCGGTCTCCGGCCGCATTGGAACAATCGCCGCCGCGGCCATCCTGGACGTGCCGGCACCCACCTCGACGCCCCGTACTCCACAGCCAGTGCAGCAGGAAGAGCCCGCGAACTCAGGCAGCAGTTCCGCGGACGTCGCAAGTGAGGAGGCCAGTCCGCCCGCACCGAAAGCCGGCGATGTAGCACCACCGCCACCCGGGACCGTCCCCGCGACAGGGGCCAATCGCGGCAACACGCGTCCGTTATTCAACCGGCGCCCCGGGCGTTGATTTCGTACTGACAACGCACGTAGAAAAAACTCTTCAGGCGAGCCCGGTGGCGTAAGCCCCGGGATTCTTCGTTCTTCTTTCCTTCGTGTCCTTTGTGACCTTCTGTTTAGGAATTCTTGAACAGAAGGTCACAAAGGACACGAAGTTAAAAAAACCAGCGCGGGTTGTCACCCGCAACCCAAGTCTCACTTTGGGAGGGTTTTCAGATTCACCACGGAGACACGGAGAACACGGAGTCATTCATTTCCTCTCCGTGCTCTCCGTGTCTCCGTGGTGAATCCTAATCGTAGTCTGTATTTGATTCAGAAATCTCAAACTGGTAATGAGTTAGGTCGGGCCATGTTTGAAATCTTTGCGTGCCGCAAAAAACTCGAAAGTTTTTGACACAGAGGCACAGAGGACACGGAGGAATCCATCTCTCTGTGTCCTCTGTGCCTCTGTGTTTCCAAATCTGAATGAAAAAGAATCCGGGGGCTGACGCCGCCCGGCTCGCCTGATTCTAATATTTGGTACGCTTTCGAGGAGAACCCGCGACCAATTTCAGGGCGTCCCCTTCGGCTGCAACCAGATAAACGGCGTCAATGGTCCACTCAAGCCGACGCCGGTTTGCGTATAGCCGAGGCATCCAATGTCGAGCAATCCGTCACCGTTGAAGTCAGCGAACGTCAGGGCGTGCTCGTAATGAATCCAATAGTCTAACGGGATCGTGACGAGTCCCTCGGCACTCATGCCGTTGGCACTTCCCAGATAGATCCGCGCCTTATTGTCCTGGCCCAGGGCGATCAGGAGATCGTCGATCCCGTCGCCATTCCAGTCGCCGACGGTGGCCGTGTCTCGGACGTGCGCCGGATCGGCTTTGATGTCGAAGGTGGTACTCGGTTGCAGTTTGAAGGGAGCGAGTCCATCCCCCGTGTTGTGGAAGACGTTGACGGCCTTACGTCCCTGCATCCCGTAGCCGCCGACCAGTACATCGATCTTGCGATCGCCGTTGAAATCGCCGATGCCGCTGAAATACCAATCGTCAGCGATCGGCAGCGGCAATTGCACTGACGGTGTTTCCGCAAACTTGCCGTCCGCACCCCGCAACCAGACCCGGCCATTGTTGGTGACCCAGTCGGTGCGGCCGTCGCCATTCAGATCGACTTCACGCAGATCGGAATACGGCAGCCGGATCTCCGGTGACAGAAGCTTATAGACCGGCCGATTGTCCTTATCCACGACCATCAACTGCGCCGAGGAGAAGCGTCCCAGCATCACCTTTTCCCGCTTCCCCTGCCCTTCGATATCCACCGAACGCAGATTGTGGACTTCGCTCGATGTTGAGGTCTGAGTGGCATACTCACCGAGCTTTTCCTGGGAGGTCAGTGTCGCCACGATCGATTGGCCCGAGATGAAAATGTCCATGCGCTTATCGTCATTCAGCGACAGCAGCCGAATCTTGGTTGGCCCGCTGATCTCCGGGACCGTGACCTCAAAGTCAGGTTTCATCGGATCGAATCGCTCGGGACGATCCGCGTGGTTGAGGAACACCTTGACGACGCTCGCATCCTTCAGCGGCGCGACAACGGCCACATCAGGCAGGCCATCACCATCCACATCGCCGAAAGCGGCCGAGGTCGCCTGTGCGAGGAAGCCAGTCACCAGCACGTTTGGCTGCGTAATGGCGAAGCGCGGGTCGGGCTTCTTGGGAGTCATCTTGCCCCAACCGACGCGAGTCCCAATGGCGATCCCCGCCTTCACGTACTTGTCGGGACCAACGACCGGGCCATGTCCGGGCAGGATCGTATCGACCTTCAAATCATCCAGGCGTCGCAGGCTTTCCAGGATGTCGTACGGGCTGAAGTTGATGCTGCCTGCATAGCCGAGCCGTCCTTCGGGCATGATCAAGTCACCTATGGCGACGAACTTCTTTCCCTCGCGTTCGAACATCCAGCCCATCGCCCCATAGGTGTGCCCGGGCAACCGCAGTGCGGCGACCTTCAGGCCGGCCAGGTCGAGGATCGTATCTTCATCGATGATGATGTCGGTCTTAACCGGCGGATGCAGTCCGTACCCGGTCCCCTGTGGCAGGTGATGTTGCAGCGTGTAGGCCATCTGGCGACTGCAGACGAACTGAGCCCCCGTTGCGACGCGCCACTGTGCTGCACCCGGTGCATGGTCGCCATGCTCGTGCGTCGCGAGAACGTACTTCACGCGTCGCGGGTCGAGGCCTTTCACTTCCAGGGCCCGCCATTCGGAATCAAAGGAGAGCCCGGCGTGGCCTTCGATCAGGATAATCCCGTCGGGAGCTTCGATCGCCGTCTGGCCGCCCAGGTCACTTTCCACCCGACCGCCCGGCATCTGCCACAGCCCTTTGGCCAGCGGTGCCAGATTGGCGTGCGTGATCCAAGCCTTCTCGGGGCGAGGAATCACTTGATTCAAGTTGACCCGCTTGCGGACTTCTCCAGTCGCCGATAGCAAGATAATCTCACCACCCGGCGTGGCCGCTGTCAGCCGACTGCCGTCCGCACTGAGATGCACAATCGCTGGTTGCCCGACGTCCGTCCCCGCCGGCAGCGTCCCTGCGATGAGTGATGCCTGCTCGAGGCGATAGACCCGTCCATTCCAGCACGAGACAGCGACCGACCCATTCTGAGCGACCGAGACACTGGCGATCGCGTCGGGAAACTCGCGGGTCTGGACCTCACCGCTGGCGACGTCCAGTAAGTACAACGTGGAGACCCGATCATCAGCCGGCAGGAACGTTTGCCCGCCTAATCCCCGGCAGGTCCAGCGATGCGGATAGGCCAGCAACTTCTGGCCGCCGGGTAAGAAGGCCACATCCATCCAGGCAGGCTGCGAGAATTTCTCACGGTCGAATTGCCGCAACACTTTGCCGGCGGCGTCGTACACGGTGATCGTCGGCTTGGCGGGCATGAAGCGCGCGCCGTAGTTTTCTTCCTTCAACGAGCCCGACGACCGGATCCACCGCTGCCAGCCGCGATAATCCACGGCGGCCACACGGGTGGTTGCTTCAGAGAATTCCGCCTCCTGAGTCACCGCCAGCGAGAGGGGGGCGAACATGGCGTCATCATGCTGCGGCAGTGGCTTGCGCGTGCCGTCCGGCAATCGGGGAGTTCCATATTCTCCAATCTCAGGAGGATTCGAGGCTCCCACATCACTGACCACAGCTCGCGACCATAGTGGGGCCGTCGCACCCGGTTTGAAGACCATGAGGTTGCTGGGGGCAGTCCCCGCGGGCGGTGCTCCGTCGGCATATCCACCGACGACCGTCAAGCCGCTCGGCTGCACGGCGAGTGCGGTCGCCTTGATGTTGCGGAAGATGGACCTCTGGCCGGGAGTCGCGGCGTTTGCCGCTGGGATGTCGGCCGCATTCGTCGTCAGCCACAGGACCTGATTTTCATTGATGGTCACGGCACCGTCGCGATAACCGAGGACCTGTTTGCCGACGTGATTGCTATGGTCACCGTAGTGGAACAGCGACGTCCCCCCGTCACCACCCGACACTGGCCGCACTGGTTCACCCAACAGATACACGAGGGGTTCGTCGAACGCAGATCCCGAGGTGTTGGTACACAGAGCCAGAGCCTGATCGCGCGGCGCTGCAACGACCTGCCCGATCCAGCGTTGCCCCACTTTATACGAGCGGAGAACGCTGCCTTCCGCATCGAGTACGTGGACGCTGAATTCGCCCGGCAAAGCAATCGTCCCGGCCACAATGCGTGAACCGTCCGCACTGACATCCAGGGCCGAGACTCCCTGCACCGGCAACAGCCCAGATCCCCGGGCATCCCATTGAGGGACCTTGGAAGGAACTGGGGGATCGGCAGCCCAGGCGAACGAGGTCAGGAGCAGAGTCACGATCAGCGCGAGTCGTATCTGGACCATAGTGTCGACTTCCGTGAGTTAGTAAGGGGAACAGCAGTCCGTACAAATAACAGGCCCGCAGTAGATTGACGAGATCCGCGGTCTGGTTTCGTGAAAGTCGACTCGGTCATTCAACTAGTGCTTCGTCAAAGGTAGGAATTTGGGTGCCACTGGCTCTGCCAGTGCTTTGCCGGACAGTCGAAAGACGACCGGCACTGGCAGAGCCAGTGGCACCCAACCCAAAGATTAAGGTGTGACAGAGCACTAGGGACAATTTGTAGCCGCGCAGCAACCGGGATCGAGGCTTTATGCGGTCGTCCCTACCGGGACTACAATGACCTCGCGAAACTGGGGTGCAAAACAATTTCGCGACCGTCTTGGCCTCGAAACTCAATTGACCAATCCCCGAATTTCATCACATCGGGCCCGCTGCTCCCTATCTCAATTCCCCAACTCTTCAAACAACGGCCGGGCGCGTTGAGTCTGGGTTTGAATGATCGACGGGATATCGTCAGCCACGAGATACCCCTGCTTAACCATGTCGCGGCAACGGGCTTCCAATTGATCAATGTAACCGCGCAATGAGCCGTACCGTTCTTCCAGAGATAGCCGCGGATCGCCGGTTTTCTCGCGTTCCTTCTTCGTGATCGCAAAGGGAATGTAGGCACCTCCCAGCGAGACCAGTTCGTTCTCGGCTCCCATCTCGGGTCGTCGCAGGTTCCAACCGGTATGCGTCCCCAGCGGCACGGCGACATCCGGCGGCAGCAGGGTGCCGGCAGTTTCGTTCCCGTCTTTGCCGGGTTTCGGAACCTTGGATTGATAGATCCCCTTTTGCACCGGTGGCTGCAGATCGATGATGCGATCCGAGTACCACCTCGGCCCCAGATCCAGGAAGGGCGGTTGCTGCATGACCCGAGGGAACTCCACCCCGGGAATGCGGACGAATGCCTGTTGCGCGTCAGCCAGCTTGACCAGCGTGCCATTCGCGAGCTGCGGATAAACGCTGGGCGGGGGAGTCTGTTTCTCCACAATCCAGCGATCGAGTGCCAGGATCAAGGCTCGCAACAACGGCTTGTAGTCCCCGGGATTATTGAAGTACTTGCCGACCCCCTTGCTGGGTGGCCAACCGGCGGGGCCGTGCTGAGTTCCCCCGAACGCGTACACGCGCACGGTGTCGGGCAGCTTTGCATCTTTCTCACCCAGGGGATCGGTATGCACCAGCGAGCCGCTCCGCGTGTAGTATTCGCCAGCCGACTGCGTATGCATCACCAGCGGTACCGTTTGAGAAGCCGTGGCCCGCTTGAGAATCCCATCGGTGGCCCCCGATAGAGGATCGATTTGTGTCTCGTAGGTGAAGGGGAACCGATCGGCCGGATAGTCGTGATGGTCGTGTTGGTTGACGTGCCGGGTGGGCTGAGCGAATCGATGATTGAACGATCCCAAACCGCCCCCCGCGACGTGCGGCATCAACCCTTCAAATACGATGCGGCCTTGTTCGTCCGCATTGAATCCCGACTGCAAAAACTCCCGCAGGAACCGTCCACTTTGTGAGACTCCAAACCCCAGCGCCCGGGTCAATTTTGGCTTCTCGCTCTTGGCGAAGGGATGTTGCTCGCCACCCCCATGCTTGAGTGCCGAGATCAAATCACGCACGCTGGCGAAGCAGACTCCATGCACCAGCGGGTCCTGGGCTTCGTAGATCAATTCATAGATAAATCCCGCCTTCAGGCCGGCGGGAAGCTCCAGTTCCACCTTGGGCAACTGCGTGGGCGAGTCCGATTGCACCTCCGTGACATGGATCGTGAACTGATCCCGAGCAATCGGCTGCCGTGGGTCATCCGGCCGTTCGCGGACAGTCAACGTAGCATTCTTGATACCCGCTTCAGTGGGGCGATAGGCCCCGTGGTTATCCCAGTTGATGACAGTGCGAGTAATCGCCGAACCAGGATTCATTTCGCAGCGAACGATACCGGTGATCTTCTTGTCACCGTCGGTCGCAATCGGGGGACTTAACCGCAGTCGATCACCGCCGGGGAGCAACTCGCCATCCCACCCGCTCCAAACCACGGAAAATCCATGTCGCAATAAAAAGCCATCGCCGGGATCCCCTTTGTTGAAGAAGCCCAAAGCCAGCTTGTTGCCGCGATTGTTGACGTCGTACAGCAAGGGCCCGTTAGCGTGTGCGGGATCGCTGGGGGTCAGGATCACGATATCGCTCCAGAACTCGACCTTGCCACCGGCATTCTTTGGAGCACGGATCAGATCGACAATATCCTGGTTCGCCTTAGCAGTCGGATCGACGGCGAAATAGACCTTGCCGACGATCTTTTCATAGGGGCCAACATCGCCGAATTTCTGCCCGTTCGCATACGGCGTACGCGAGGTGATTTCCCAGCGAACGACTTCGGCTGATGCCGTGGATGGCAGGAACCCCAGCAGCGCCCAGACGAGGCAAACGGCCCCTGACAGAGGAATTCTCATAAGGCAACCTGTTCAATTAGAGGCAACCGCAAGCCTTGCATCTCTTCGTGTCCTTTGTGACCTTCTGTTCCAGTTTAAATCTTTTGAACAGAAGATCACAAAGGACACGAAGAATTCCGAGGCCATTCAAGTCGAGACGACTTTTCAAAGCATTTAATCCGGAGCGCATCATTGTTCTGATTTCCGGGCGTCTTTCAATCGCATGGTCCAAACGCGTCACCTTGGGAACTCACGCTGTGGTCACATGATCTCCGAATCCTGCTGTGTTACAATGGCCACAGCATAATTTGTGTACACTTCAGATTTGGCCGCTCGGTTCCACGCCCCCACGTTGACGGGAGTCATTATCAGTCATGAACGAAGTGCTCGAATGCCTGGAGATTCTGCAGTTTCAGCCCATCACTCAGACGTCCGGATTCGCTGACGTCGATGGTTGTTCCGTCAAGCTGAGCATTCTGGGGGCCGAGCCGACGTCCCTGTTATTTGCGTTTTTTGTGGGCACGAAACCGATTGCCGCGCCGCTGCAACTCGAAGCGTTGCCGAGTGCCGAGAGGCACGACCTCACGCTGGAAGACGGCTTCGTGTGGTTGTCGCTGTTTAATCTTGGCGAGACAACAAGCACTGAACTCGCCGAATCCGTGCGCGGCATCGTCGCGCAGTTGAAGACGCTGGGCTTCGAGTTCGACACAAATTGTGGCATCTGCGGTGCCCGCGAAACGCCGATCGTCTTGCGGGATGAACAACCGGTGCGGATTTGTGACAACTGTGTGGCCGCACGACAGCGCAAGACTGAAGAGCTCAATACAGCCAGTTTCCGTCGCCTGTTGTGGCTACCACTGGGAGTTCTGGGCGCCGCACTCTGTTGGGCCCTGGTGTGGGTGCTGATCGACCTGTTCAACGAATGGGTCAATTTCGGACAGCAAAATGCCGGCATGGAACTCAACGCGTTCACCGCCATGATTCTGATGGGATTCGGGATCATGTCGGCCCTCATGGCCGGTGTCATGGGAGATCAGATTCGCATTGGTGGCTCGAGTCGCCTGATTTCTCAGATTTTGAGCTTGATCGTATCGTTGGCGGCGATTGCCCTGGGCGAGATGTTCTATATTTGCGTTGTCATCTTTCGACAGTTCGGGGTGTTCGATCCCGCCGTGGCAGTCAGGTTCTTTGTTCCCTGGATTCTTGATTATTCGGGCGGGTGGTTGTTCTTAAAGTTTTTGCTGGCGCTGTGCGTCGTGGGTGGCGCTATTGCGGGTGCCACGAAACGAATTACGGCTTCCTGGAGCAGCGTGAATCCTTAAGTGCGTGTTTTTTAATGGGAGGGCGAGGCTGGACTGGCGAAAAACGAGTCTTGACTGGGGTCAATGCTCTTCCGATTTTTGTTCCACTCGATCGGTGGTTTTCAGCCCCAAATGGGCGAACTAGGCCAGCCCAGGGCATCGCCCTGGGTTAACTCGTACGAGAGTATTCTAAGCCCTGAAGGGGCGTACTAGCATCGGCCTAGTACGCCCCTTCAGGGCTCCCATTCAATAATTTGAACTGCAACCCAGGGCGATGCCCTGGGCTGGCCTAGTTTGCCCCGTTGGGGCTTAACCAATCAATCCACCAGTTTGATCCGCACAATCTTCTTTTTACCCGCTGCCAGAATCATCCCGTCGGTCAATGTGATCACGGCATTGATGTCGGTCAGTTTGTTCTCGCGATCATCAATCCACACGCCCCCCTGCCCAATCAACCGGCGGGCGTCGCTGCTGGTGTCGGTCAGCTTGAGTTCATTGAAGACCAGCTCGACCAGCTTGAGTGTTGCCGCTTTCGCCCGCGAAACGGTAACTTCCGGCAGATCGGTCGGCAGCGACTTGTTGCCGCCGATTTCATTTTGCCAGCGGTTCGCGGCTTCTTCGGCGGCCGTGGCGCCGTGGTAGTCGGCCATGACCAGCTTGGCGAGATTCACCTTGGCGTCCTTGGGATTGCTGGCGATCTGTTGCTCGGCCGATTCCAGCGAGACCTCGGTCAGCAGTTCGTAGTACATCTTCATGCATTGGTCGGGAAGCTGCATGAACTTCTTCATCATCTCGTAGGCCGCCTCGCCGATACCGATGTAGTTGCCGAGACTCTTGCCCATCCGCCGTACGCCATCCAGACCGACCAGGATGGGCGACATCACGCCAATCTGTTGCGGCAGGTTCTGATCTCGTTGCAGATCGCGGGCCAGCATGAAGCTGTAGAGTTGCTCGGTCCCACCCAGTTCAATATCCGCCCGGATCTTTACCGAGTCCCACGCCTGCATGATGGGGTAGAGACACTCATGCAGATAAATGGGACTGTCGGCCGCATAGCGTTTGGCAAAGTCGTCCCGCGTGAGCATCTGGGCGACGGTGACCTTGCTGCACAATTCGAGCACATTGAGGAAATTCATCGCGCCGAACCAGTCACCATTGCGGACGACTTCGGCCTTGGAGATATCGATGACCTTACCCACTTGATTGAGGTAGTCGACGGCATTCCGTTCGACTTGCTCTTGAGTCAGCCGCACACGGGCCTGATCGCGACCGCTGGGGTCGCCGACGAGGGCCGTGTAGTTGCCGATGATGATGACCGGCTGATGTCCGAGTTCCTGGAATTGCCGCAGTTTGCGCAGCGGGACGGTGTGTCCGAGGTGGACGTCGATGCCGGTGGGGTCGATTCCATACTTCACGCGCAGCGGTTGCCCCGTCTTCAGGCTGCGTTCCAGTTTGGCAGCCAATTCGGCTTCCGGAACGATTTTCTCGACACCCCGACGGATCAGGGCCAACTGCTCGGCAACAGGCGGAAATGACATGTTTTTGATAGCTTCACTTCAACGAAGCCTCGCTTGCGAGGCCCACGACTCCCAGAACGGCCGCAATCACACACGGGCGACCCACCGAGAGATTATCAAGCCCCGGAAACATCCGCCAGTTTGTCACAACTGTAGGATAGGCATCCTGCCTGTCCATGAGAATTTCCTGACCCTCAGGGATTGCAAGTGCACGTATTCGTCGGCCCCGCGATGAAGTGATCAAAGAGTAGGATTTAGCCACAGAATAACACAGAAGAAACACAGAAAGGGACAGATTTCACTTCCTGACTTCTGTGTTTCTTCCGTGTTCTTCTGTGGCTAAATAGCCGGAGGCCGGTAACCAGCAGTCATATGACACTGGCGTTTTTTCAGCGTTTTCTATCAACACCTGCAATCTGTTAGAGGTAGATAATAATTTCTATGGCAAATCGAACTATAAAATAAACACGTCATACAATGGCAGGTCGACGCACGCGCCGTCGTTTGCTGGTCGAATTGTTTTGGATGGACAGGCAGGATGCCTATCCTACGGTGGAGGACGCCGGATTGGACAATCTCAAGCGGGGTATTCGAGCAGCATTGCTCGGACTGGTCGTCAACAGTCTGCTGGCGGGTATCAAATTCGTCGCGGGAATTGTCGGGAATTCGTACGCCCTGATTGCTGACGCCGTTGAGTCGACCCTCGATATCTTCTCCTCAATCATTGTCTGGCGCGGATTGCAGGTGACCGCACGTCCGGCTGATCAGACTCATCCGTATGGATACGGCAAGGCCGAAGCGCTAACCGCGGCCATTGTGTCGCTGATGCTGTTGGGCGCCGCGGTGGGGATTGCCGCGGCCGCCGTGCAAGAGATCATCACGCCGCACCATGCTCCCGCACCGTTCACACTGGTCGTCCTGCTGGCTGTGGTGATTGTCAAAGAAACACTCTTTCGACGAGTCGTTTCGGTGGGAACGGAAACAGGTAGTACTGCGGTAAAAGCCGACGCGTGGCACCATCGGAGCGACGCGATTACCTCGGCGGCGGCATTCATCGGGATCGCCATTGCCTTATGGGGTGGCCCCGGCTGGGAGCCGGCTGATGACTGGGGAGCGCTGGTCGCTGCCGGCATCATCGCCTTCAACGGCTGGCACTTGCTACGGCCCGCGGTCAACGACCTGATGGACCGCATGCCGGACAAAACGATCATCGCCCAAATTGAAACCGCCGCGACTTCAGTCGTCGGAGTGAAGGCCATTGAAAAACTGCGAGTCCGGACATTCGGGCCCCGCTATTTTGTTGACGTCCACGTTCAAGCCGACCCGGAAATGCCGCTCCGAGAATCCCACATTTTGAGCGGCAAGGTCAAATCAGCGATTCGCGCGGCAGTGCCGGCGGTCTTCGATACCTCGATCCACATGGAACCATTCGAATCGCTGGAGAAGTGACCGCGGATTTTCTGTAGCCACCATTTAGTGAGGAATAATTGTTGAGTTTCTGGGTGAATGAGTCACAGTGAAACCCAGAACTGCGATCTGTTGTCGCCCCCGTTGGGCTTGCCCCAACGGAGCGCTGACTGGCCAGCTACAAGAGAGAAGCGTTCTTGACCCTCAACACGTGGTCTCCGCTGCCCCCTGCCGCCAGCCAGTCGCTGTTGCAACACAAGTTCACACACGGCGGCAGGGGGCAGCGGAGACATAAAGGTTGAGAATTCTGTAAAATTCACTGTTGGGTAGCTGACCAGTCAGCGCTCCGTTGGGACAAGCCCAACGGGGGCGGGTCTGAAATGCCCTACCAAATGACGGCTGCACCCGCGGCTACGGAAGTATGAAGAAACAGCTTGACCCAATCTTGCGGAACTGATATTCCCCACTTACCTGCTGATATATCCCCTCGTCTGCCCCTCCACGTTTTCCTTCCCTAATACTATCCCCGGCACTTCGACCTGCGGATACGCGTCGTCAGCGCACCTGCGCCACGAGGCTCACCCGTCCGCCGACGAATTGCGCGCACCTCCCACGCTCAAGGTGTTTTGTCCATGCGGATTGCGACTTTGTGCATCGCGCTCGCGGCGTTGACGGTACTGACCGGGCGCGGCGTGTCGGCCCAGGAACCGTTGTTCCAGGATCAGAATCTGCCTCTCGAGGAATCGGGAGTCGGCCTGACCTCGGGGCTCGACGGCGAACAGCTCGAGCCCAACGGGGCCCCTGTCGAGGGTGGCGGCGTGACGGTGCCTGATGTCGGCGAAACGGCTAACGGGTTCCCGCAACTTGATCCGCGCGTTTCCAAACTGGAAGAACGCTTCGATAAGCTGACCAAGAAATTGGAGGCGTCGAGTGCTCCCAAGAAGACAACCTATCCGACGTTCAAGATCACCGGCTTCACCCAGTTGGATACGGCCTGGTACCACCAGACGCCGCATAACATCGACACCGTTGGCGATGCCCAGGATGGCACCGGTTTCCGCCGCGTTCGCGTCGCAGTCCAGGGAAAAGCGGCCGAATTCACCAACTATCAGGTGGAAGTCGACTTCGCGAACGCTGGTCGCCCCAGCTTCTTCGATACCTACGTCGAGCAGGAACAACTGCCCTTCCTGGGGACCGTGCGGGTGGGACACTTCCTGCAGCCGTTCAGCGTGGATGCCCTCAGCGGTTTCCGCGCTCTGCCGTTTCTGGAACGCTCATTGCCGTTTCTGGCGTTCGTGCCGTTCCGGCGTACGGGAATCATGTCATCGAATCTCAGTGAAGATGAAATGTCGACGTTCGCCTTCAGCCTGTTTCGAACGGGCGGGTACAACAATGCTCCCTTGGGAGACTCGCGGTTCGGAACAGACTTTGGGGACATCGGCGGCTATTCGTTCTCGACACGCGCGACGCGTTTGTTGTGGTTCGAGGACAAAGGTTGTTCGCTGTTCCAGGTGGGAGCGGCGTATGATTACAGCCAGCTGGGAGCGAACGATGCCGCGGGCAGCGGAACTTCGGGCAACGCCGGGTCTCCTCTCCCGTTCTATCAGGCCAAGACGACCCCGGAATTCGGCACGCTGGGTTATCCCGAGAACTCCCAGAATTTTGGCATGGCCGTCAACGGAACGCCCCTGTTCGTCGATACGGGTAAGTATCAAGCCAACAATTTTCAGCTCTTCGGAGTGGAGGCCCTTTATCAACAAGGTGCATTCAGTGCCCAGGCCGAATGGATGGGAACCATGGTTGATAGCGTGGCTGGCCCCGTGTTTTATAACGGTGCCTATGGCGAAGTCATGTACCGCCTGACAGGCGAATACCGCGAATTTGACCAGAAACTGGGAGCCTTGAAGAACCCGGTCCCGTACAACGATTTCCTATCTGTAGGCCGCGGACCCGACCGCGGAATTCGCGGCTGGGGCGCCTGGGAAATCGCCGCCCGTCTGTCGTTCGTGAACTTGAATAACCCGTCGAAGCTGGATGGGCACTACTACAATTCGGCGACCAATACCTTCACGGGTAACAGTCATCCCGGCAATGGTTCATTGAACGATTCCACGGTCGGTTTGACCTGGTTTCTGAATGCGAACACCAAGATCCAAGCCAACTGGATCTATGCGATGCTGCACAACGAAGCCCAAGGCTTCAGCACGGCGAACCTGTATGTGACCCGCTTCCAGGTGCAATTCTAATTCGCCACGCTGTTGAAACGTTTTTTCCGTTCGAGGGCGCACACAGCGTCGCGGATTGTCGGAAATCGTCACGGCAAATGGTCTTGCGGTCGTTGCTGAGATTCCTGAAGCCTCTTGTCGCTGTCCTTCGTATTGTTGAGCGATTCGGTCCAGGACAGGCGATGGGCGATGATAATGCTACCCGCTGAAGGCGAAGTCGCGCCACAGATATGTCTGCTCGCCTGATTTCTGGCGGGTGAAGAGTTCAAAGAGGACGGGACTCAAAAGTCCAGATCCGGCCCCCGTGGCAGACGCTGCCAGCGTCTGTGTGCGCCGACGCTAGCAGCATCGGCCACGAGGGCGCGTCGAGCTCTCGGCGACCAAAGAAGTCAAAGGGATCAAAGAAATCGCGTCGCAACAATCCAGATCCGACCCCCGTGGCAGACGCTGCCAGCGTCTGTGGACGCGGACGCTAGCAGCGTCCGCCACGGGGGCATTTCGGACTACGAACGGCCAAAGAATTCAAAGATGGCGCGCTTTTATCGGGTGCGAGTCGACTGGGCGACGGCCGGGGCGGCCATCCTACAGCCAAAGAAATCAAAGAGTTCAAAGAAATCGAAGGGATCAAAGAAGTCGCGACGCAATAATCCAGATTCGACTCCCGTGGCAGACGCTGCCAGCGACTGTATACGCGGACGCTAGCAGCGTCCGCCACGGGGGCGCTTTGGACTACGAACGGCCAAAGAATTCGAAGAGTTCAAAGAAGTCGCATCCGAAAAAATGTCGACCCGGCTCGCCTGATTTCTGGTGAGTGAAGAATTCAAAGAAATCGAAGGGATCAAAGAAGTCGCGCCGCAATAATCCAGATTCGACTCCCGTGGCAGACGCTGCCAGCGTCTGTATACGCGGACGCTGGCAGCGTCCGCCACGGGGGCACTTGGGGCTTTGGGCACTCGAAGGGATCAAAGAAGTCGAAGAGTTCAAAGAAGTCGCAGACAGAAGGTACGACAGAAGAAAACGGCCGAGGCGGCCATCCTACAGGGATTGGTTTGCGACTTGGCTCCTGACATCCCTTTTTAAGAATCCTGGCTCGACAGCGAAGGACCTTCTGCACCTGTTGTCTAACCGGCACCGGCAGTTCCGCTTGCGGCGTTTGGGGGGGACACCTACAATTTGCCAGTTGGCCCGTTATCCTCTGTCCAGCCCGAATCCTGTAGCCTGACTCTCCGAGTCGGGTGCATGTTGTCGCGCCAACCGACTTGGCGACGATCCCGCTCAGCGATCCGACGGCGCAAGTTGCCGGATGCCCGAAACTATTGCGTATTGACCGTTTATGACCGATTCCGCAGGCATCCACCGCATCGCAGTCCTGGGATCGACCGGTTCCATCGGCACGAATTGCCTGGAAGTCCTGGGCGAGATGCGCAACGAGGTCAGCGTCGCCGGCCTGACGGCCCACCGCCGGTGGCAGGATCTCCAACGTCAGGCGGAGATTTTCCAACCGCGCCGCGTCGTGATCAGCGATGCGACCCTCAAAGATCAAATCCCGCGCTCGTCATTCTCGCCGAAGACCGAACTCGTGTTTGGAGCCGAGGCCATCGAAGCCCTGGCCGCAGATGACGAAACCGATGTCGTCGTCGCCGGGATCGTCGGTGCTGCCGGGCTGCGAGGCACCTGGGCCGCGATCGAAGCGGGCAAACGAGTTTGCCTCGCCAATAAAGAAACACTGGTTGTTGCCGGACCGCTGGTGATGGAGCGGGCTCGCGAACGCGGGGCGACAATCATCCCCGTCGACAGCGAACACAGCGCCGTCTTCCAGGCCTTGCAGTCAGGTCGGCGGCAGGAAGTCAAACGGGTGGTGCTGACTGCCAGTGGTGGGCCCTTCCGGACATGGGATGCCTCACGCTTGAAGTCGGTGACGCCACAAGAAGCGATGGCTCATCCGACTTGGAACATGGGCCCGAAGATCACGATCGATTCGGCGACCTTGATGAACAAGGCCCTCGAAGTCATCGAGGCCCGCTGGCTGTTCGATCTCGAGGCCGATCAGATCGAGGTGGTCGTCCATCCGCAGTCGATCGTCCATTCGTTCGTCGAGTTCGTTGATGGCTCGGTCATCGCCCAACTGTCCCCGCCGGACATGAAGCTTCCCATTCAGTATGCCTTGACGTATCCCGAACGACGTTCAGGGATTGCGCCGAAGTTGGATTGGAAAACCGCGTTCCATCTGGATTTCTCACCCCCGGATACCGATCGTTTCCCCGCCCTGTTGCTGGGTTTCGAAGTCGCGCGCCGGGGTGGAACCTGTGGTGCGGTCTTGAACGCGGCCAATGAAGTTGCCGTAGCGCGCTTCCTGGCCGGTGAATTAGCCTTTTGTGACATCCCCCGCGCCTGCCGCGCGGTGCTTGATTCTCATCATTTTGACCCGAGCCCCACGCTGTCGGAACTGTTCCGGCAAGATACCTGGGCCCGGGAGGAGACGCGTCAGTGGAGCTCTTAGCAGCGAGTTTTTCCCTTTCGAGCCTCCCCAGCATTCTGTACACAGCGCTGGGGTTGGGTTTCGTGATTTTCGTCCATGAGCTGGGTCACTTCGCCGTGGCGAAGTGGTGCGGCGTTCGCGTCGAGCGATTCAGCATTGGCTTCGGTCCAGTCATCCTGAGCTTCATGAAAGGTGAGACCGAATACGCTCTTTCGATCATTCCGTTCGGTGGCTACGTGAAGATGCTCGGCCAGGACGATATTGATCCCAATCAGATGGCCAGCGAACAGGTCGCTCGAGATCCCCGATCGTACACCGCGAAAACCGTGCTGCAGCGCATGGCGATTATCTCCGCCGGCGTGATCATGAATCTGATCACCGGCACGATGATGTTCTGCGCGGCCTTCATGATGGGGCTGGATTCGGTGCCCTCCACCATCGGTGCCGTGAGCCCCGGTTCACCGGCGTGGGTCGCGGGAATTCAGCCCGGCGACAACATCTATAACATTGACGGCTACCGCATCGTGACGTTCAGCGACATTATGCGACGGGTCACTCTGTCGTGGGAAAAGGTTGAGCTCAGCGGCAAACACCACGACGGGACCGACTACCACGAGACGATCATCCCGTTCAAATCAAAGGACGACAACCGCAGTGCAATTGGCGTGACCAAGGCCAACTCGCTGAGAATCGTGGACTCGTCCAACGAACTCATTCAGCACGTCTTCACGGGTACCGCGGCCGCCAAGGCGACGCCGGAATTCAAGCCCGGAGATGTGGTGAAGAGCGTCAACGGCAAGCCGGTCAAAGACCATTTCGAGTACCGCCAGGCCCTGATGCAGAAGACCAATGAGTCGCTCGAGGTGAGTGTCGAACGAGCGATCGGCAAGGAACCCGGCAAGTCCGAAGAAGTCAAAATCAAGGTCGAAGCCAACCCCGTCCGGACGCTGGGCTTGCTGATGGATATCGGGCAGGTTTCGGCGATTCGCAAGGGATCGCCGGCAGACGGAAAATTCCAGAAGGGTGATAAGATCACTTCGCTGGAAACGGCGGATGGCCCAGCGCAGGCCATTGGTAAAGAGATTGATCCACTTCGCTTGCCACAGATCCTGGGCGAACTGCACGGTCAGGAAGTGACGCTCAACGTGAAACGGGAACGCCAGGGTGCGGATCCCGAGACGTTGAAGATCACGCTCACTCCCGAGAACCGTCCCGGCTGGAGCGAGTTTCCCTTCGACGACGACGCGGCGATGTCAATTCCGTCGATCGGCATTACCTGCTTTGTGCTGCACTCGGTCATCAGCGTGGATCCCAAAGGTCCCGCCGAAGGACTGGTGAAGCCCAAGGATCAGATCAAGAAGGCGGAACTGATTCTGCCCCCCGGAGTGAAGAGCGATTCACACGGCGACAAAAACTTTGAACTCGATTTTGACAACGGCAAACGGAGCTGGCCGTACCTCTTCTGGACGATGCAGGAATGCCCGTTGCGGAAGGTCAAGCTGACCGTGGCCTCACAAGGGGCCGCTCGCACCGTCGAATTGACTCCGACCCCCGCCGAGAACTGGTACACCGTTGAACGCGGGGTTCACTTCGAGTTCCTCGTCGACTTCCACCGCGACACAAATCTCAGTGTTGCCATGGGCCGCGCGGTTGCCGAAACCCGCAACTTCATGGGCGAGATCTACCTGATTCTGTACAACCTGGGCACGGGTCGGTTGTCGGTGACGCAGATGCACGGGCCGATCGGCATCGTGAATGCGGCCGTGCAAATCTCCGACCAGGGCTTTGCCCCCCTGCTCTTCTTCCTGGCCTACCTGAGCATCAACCTGGCCGTCTTGAACTTCCTGCCGATCCCCGTCCTGGACGGTGGGCACATGGCATTCCTGTTATACGAAGGGATCCGCGGCAAACCGCCCAGCGAACGCATTCTGATCATCCTGACCTGGATCGGTCTGGCGATGATCGGGTCACTGATGGTGACCGTGCTGGGATTGGACATCCTGCGGGCATTTGGATTCAGGAAGTAGTATTTCTTGTAAATGTTCCCATAAGTCCTATAAGTCCCATCCGTCCCATAAGTCCCATGCATTTTTGATGGGACAAATGGGACTTATGGGACGGATGGGACTTATGGGATTGCAGATGATTGATCGGCAATTCCCATAGGAACGCGACCGCACTGTGGCCAACCCCGCGACCAATCCCCTGGTGGCCTGCGATAATGTGGGGCTGACCTTTCCCGGGCCAGTGCAGGCGTTGGAAGGGACCACCTTTCAACTGCAGCGCGGGGAACTGGTCTCAGTCGTCGGCCCGTCTGGTTGCGGCAAGTCGACCTTGTTGAGATTGATCGCCGGATTGATCGCCAATACGAGTGGCAATCTGCAGGTCGCGGGCCAGTCGGCCATGCAGGCCCGCCAGCACGGACTGCACATCGGGTTCGTCTTTCAAGATGCGACGCTGCTCCCCTGGCGCACCATTCAAGACAACATCCGCTTGCCACTGGAACTGTTGAAAATTCCCCGGTCCGAACATGCCACACGTATTCGGGAAGCGCTAGAACTCGTCGGATTGCAGGACTTTGCTCACGCGCTGCCGAACCAGTTATCGGGCGGCATGCGGATGCGCGTGGCCCTGGTGCGAGCCCTGGTGACGCATCCGGAATTGCTGCTGCTTGATGAACCATTCGGGGCGCTCGACGAGATCACTCGCCAGCGCTTGAACGAGGATCTGCTGGCACTCTGGCGAAGTCAAAAATGGTCGGGCGTCTTCATCACTCACAACGTCTACGAGGCCGTCTTTCTCAGCCAGCGGGTCCTCGTGATGAGCCCTCGCCCCGGCAGGCTGATTGCCGATGTCCCCATTCCGTTTGAGTTTCCCCGAACCCCCGAACTGCGCGGCACGGCGGAATTTGCGAAACTCGCCGCCGAGGTCAGTTCGCTGCTGCGGAGGATCTCCCCATGAGGTCCACTCTCTGGAAAGGGGTTCAATGGCTGGGCCCGCCGCTGGGGCTGTTCATCGTCGTGCTGATCGTCTGGCAACTGACGACCAGTCTCTTCCATGTGCCGACCTATCTGTTCCCGTCGCCATGGATGGTCTTTCAAGCCGCTCAAGAGAAACGGCAAGACTTGCTCCAGGCCCTGTGGATTACCGGTTCGGCCGCCAGCCTGGGTTTCCTGAGCAGCCTGTGTGCGGGATTCGTCATCTCGCTGGCCTTTTCGCAATCTCCCCTGATTCGCCGGAGCTGTTATCCCTACGCCATCTTCCTGCAGACGGTGCCGATTGTGGCCATCGCCCCGCTGATCATCAACTGGTTTGGTTTCGGGTTTCGTAGCGTGGTGATTGTCTCGTTCATGATCGGCCTGTTTCCCATCATCACGAATACCACGACCGGCATGCTGGCAGTCGACCGGCGATTCCTGGAATTGTTTGAGATCTACAACGCCTCACGCTGGCATCTGCTGTGGAAGTTGCGGGTTCCCAATTGCGTCCCGTTTCTGGTCGCCGGTGCGAAAACCTCCAGCGGCTTGTCGGTCATCGGGGCGATCGTTGGCGAGTTCTTCGTCGGATTTGGCAGCGATTCGCATGGGCTGGGATACTACATCATGCTGTCCTCCGGGCAGCTTAAGACTGATGTCCTGTTCGCGGCGGTTCTAACCTGTACCTTGCTGGGGCTGAGCGTGTTCGTGCTGATCAACCTCGTGAGTCAGTTGGTTTTGCAACGCTGGAATACGCAGTGAATGCACGTGGGACTTCCGTAGGACGGGTCTCCAGGCCCGTCCGAGCCCGTAACATTCGACTGGAAACAGATTCAGCCCCCGCGAACTTCGCGCAGCGCACGACTTGCGATCAATCAATACGGCCGAATACTCCATCAAACCCTGGAAATTCGGGTGCCACTGGCTGTGCCAGTGCTTTGCCGGACAGAGGGCCGAAAGACTATCAGCACTGGCCTAGCCAGTGGCACCCTACGCCGTTAACCCTTTTCCGAATTCATTGTTCAGCAATGAGTTATGTGATTTGCTTGAAAATCGACGGATGGCAGATGTTTCGCAGTCATCCGCAGAGACTCGAGCCGTCGGGCAGTTGGTTGCTTTAGTGATTACCCCAGTGATTCTCCAAAGTGGCAATAATGCAGCGATTTGCTGTAAGTCCATTTTTCACTGGGTATTGAGAAAAGGGTTAACGGCGTAGAGTGGCACCCAATCTAGGGATTTATTGATTAACGAGGCTCCCGGGGCAAGCGCGACCGGCTTGGACGGGCCAGGAGACCCGTCCTACGACAGACCGCACTCCCCATTCACATTCCGAGCGCCTATACTTAAGACACGGGCTTTCGTGAGCCCCCAGCGTCTCCCCACTTTTGACATGCTCGCAGGAATATGCCGAAATCATTGACCGGAAGTTTTCTGATCGCCGCGAAGCACCTGCGTGATTCGAACTTTTATCGATCCGTGGTGCTGATGGTTGAGCACAACCAGGATGGGGCGATGGGGCTGATCGTCAACCGGCCTTCGCAGGTCACGGTCTCACGGGCACTCAAGGGACACTTCGAATTGCCCGATACCGGGGATGTCGTCTTTACAGGCGGTCCCGTCGAAAAGGCCGCCTTGTTCATTCTCCATAACTCGGAGGACTTCGACGGCAACGAATCCGCCGTCGTCCCGGGCCTCTATGTCGGCAACAGCGCGAGCGTCTTCGAGGACATCGTGCTCTCCGTCTCGGAAGGCCATGCCGAATTGAAGTTCCGCATCTTCGCCGGTTGTGCCGGCTGGGGTTCGGACCAATTGGAAGGCGAAATCAGCAACGGTGACTGGCTGACTTTTCCCGCGACCACGGAAATGATTTTCCACAAAGATCCGTACGCGATCTGGGATCTCCTCTGTCAGGAGATCTCTCAACAGGGCCATTTCCTGCCCTCAATTCCCAGCGATCCGGAATTGAATTAGCCGCTCGTAGCCCGACTCTCTGAGTCGGGACTTCTCCCAAAGCAGAACCCGACTCAGAGAGTCGGGCTACGACAGGCCAACGATCGGGATTGACGCGCCGCCGCCTCTCCGAGATGATCCCCGCGTGCAGCAGCGCAGGAAGCGCGACCGGTTCCTCACGGAGCCTCACAAAGAACTTACGTCACGGATGACGGCACCATGTCCTATCAACTGATCGATCTCGTTCAACGGCTGGAAAATCCCCACATTCTGGTGTTGGGTGACCTCATTCTCGACCGTTATATCTGGGGCGATGCCGAGCGTGTCAGCCAGGAAGCGCCGGTCATTCTGCTGCGACAGGACAAGCAGGAAATCCGCCTCGGGGGCGCGTCGAACGTCGCCAATATGCTCGTCGGACTGGAAGCGAAGGCCACTCTCGCCGGAGTTGTCGGGCACGATTTCGACGGCACTTGCGTCCGGCAGGAACTGGCTCGGGTGGGTGTCTCGACCGAATTGGTGCTCACGGATCCCAGCCGTCCCACGACAGTCAAAGAGCGTTTCATCGGCCGAGCCCAGCAGCGCCATCCGCACCAAATGTTGCGAGTCGACCGCGAAGTCCGCACGCCGCTGGATGCCGTTCTCGAGACCCAGTTTCTCGAACAAATCCTGCCGCGAATCCCGGAATTCGACGCCGTCCTGATCTCCGACTACGCCAAGGGTGTCTGCACCCCGCGCGTGCTGGCCGCCGTCATTCAAGCGGGCCGAGCCGCCGGTGTCCCCGTGCTGGTCGATCCTTATCCGGGTGAAGACTACAGCAACTATCGCGGAGCCACCGCTGTCACCCCCAATCGACTGGAGACCAAGCGGGCGACCGGCATCGAAATCAAAACGACCGAGCAAGCGTTTGCCGCCGGGGCCAAGCTGTGCGAAATGCTCAATCTGGAATACGCCTACGTGACGCTCGATAGTGACGGCATCGCGTTCGTACGAGCCAACGGGCAGGCCGAAATGTTGCCGACTCGCAAGCGTGAGGTCTACGACATCACCGGCGCGGGCGACATGGTTCTGGCGATGATTGGAGTCGGCCTGGCCGCTGGCTGCGACCCGATGGACGTGGGCCGTATCGCCAATGTCGCCGGCGGACTGGAAGTCGAACAGATCGGCGTCGTCACCATCAGCCGCGAAGAGATCCTGAACGATCTGCTGCTGAATTCCCGAAAAATCGAGGGCAAGGTCTATCACCGCGATGACCTCGCCCGGCAAGTTGCGGCACGTCGTAAAGTAGGCCACAAGGTCGTCTTCACCAATGGCTGCTTCGATCTGCTGCACATCGGACATGTGACCTACTTGCAACAGGCGGCTCAAGAAGGCGATTGTCTGATCGTGGCCATTAATAGTGATTCCAGCGTCCGTCGCTTGAACAAAGGCCCCGACCGTCCAATCTTCGCCGAAACCGACCGAGCTGCCATGCTGGCTGCGTTAGAAGCGGTGGACTATGTCGTGGTTTTTGACGAAGCCACGCCGAATTCCTTGCTGGAACAACTACGCCCCGACGTACTAGTCAAGGGCGGCACTTATGCCACGCACGAGATCGTTGGCCGCGACGTCGTCGAATCCTACGGCGGGGTCGTCAAACCTCTGACGCTGGTCGAAGGAATTTCCACGACACGTATCGTACAAGGCCTGCGGGGCGAGGGACCCGTCCCCCGGCCACACCTGTCGCTCGTCACCACCGACGGCGAGAACAAATCGATCAAACCGCTACTGGGAAGCGAACGTAAAGCTGGATAGCGACTAATTTGAAACTCATAAGGCGAGTTTGACAGCCCTTAGCCCCGGGAGGGGCGACCGCATAAAGCCTGGGGCGGAAGCCCCAGGGATAGTTACGAAAGTATAATTGTAGCCCCGGAGGGGCGACCCCTTGAGGGAATTCGTTAAGAGGGTCGCCCCTCCGGGGCTTCGATTTTGTCGCGTAATGCGACCTGGGGCTTCCGCCCCAGGCTTTATGCGGTCGCCCCTGCCGGGGCTAAAAATGCCGCCATTCCTCCTCGAGTTAGTGACAACCCACCGAGAACGGACAAGCCCCATGAAAATTGCCCTGTTTCTCCCCAACTGGGTCGGCGATCTGGTGATGGCGACGCCCGCGATGCGAGCCATTCGGAATCATTTTGCCGATGCGGAAATCACCGCCATCCTGAGGCCTGGTGTGTCGGATGTGCTATCGGGTCTGACGCTGGTCGATCGTCAGATCGCCCATGATCCGCGGGGTGCCGATCCGGGACTTCGCGGGTTGCCGTTTGCTCAACGGCTGCGTAACGAGCACTTTGATATCGCGGTGTTGTTCCCGAATTCCTGGCGCAGTGGCTGGCTGGCCTGGGTCTCGGGGGCGAAGCGACGGGTGGGATTTGATCGCAACGGCCGCGGCTGGATGCTGACCGATGCGTTGCCGTCGAAGTCCAAGAAGACGCCCCATCCCGTCCTCAATGAGTACCTCAGTCTCGCAGAAAAAATCGGCTGCGATGTGACCTCGAAGAGCATGGAACTCGCGACGACGCCGCACGATGAATTTCGTCTTGATCGTTTCTGGTGGAAGCAGCCTTCGGTCGCTCAGCGTTACGGCAGCGGGCACAGTTACGTCTGCTTAAATTCAGGCGGTGCCTTCGGTGCCGCCAAACATTGGCCCGTCGAACACTTTGCCGACCTGGCTCGTCGCATCGCGTGGAAACTCGAACGCCGAGTCCTGATCAACTGCGGACCCGCCGAACGTGACATCGCCCGTCGCATTGCTGAAGAAGCCGATCACCCGGCTGTGGTCAGTCTCGCCGAAGAAGATCTCAGCCTGGGACTAACCAAAGCGGTTGTTCGCCGAGCCGATCTACTCGTGACAACGGACTCTGGCCCGCGGCACTTTGCCCAACCCTTCGATGTCCCCGTGGTCACCCTGTTCGGTCCGACCCATCAAGCCTGGAGCGAAACTGACAATCCCCTGGCAACGCACATGCAGTTGCGGCTGGATTGCGGTCCATGCCAGGAACGAGTCTGCCCGTTACAGCATCATCGCTGCATGCGAGACCTCAGCGTCGACACGGTCTTCCGAGCAGTCGAGTATCACCTGAATGTTGCGGATCTTTTGCCAATGGCCAGAGCCGCATGAAGCAACAATTTGGACTGCGGTGATTCATCACCGCTTTCCCATTCAGGTGTCACGTCAAATAGGAAAGCGGTGACAAATCACCGCAGTCCAAATGAGAAGAATCCCATGCACATCGCTCTGGTCCGCCGCTGTTACTCGCTCAAAAAAGCCGGAGCCGAACGCTATTGCGTGAACCTCTCCCGGCAACTGCAGCGACTCGGCCATCGCGTCACGATTATCGGCGAAGAGATTGATTCCGACCTAAAGGACGCCATCGAATTCCTGCCAGTAAAGGTGAACCACTTCGCCTCGTGGACTAAGAATCGCTCATTCGCCGACAACGTCGACAAGGTCGTCCAGCAACACAAATTCGACATCGTTCACGGCCTGTCGAGAACCCCGGCAGTCGACACCTTCCGCGTGACCGACCCCTTGCAGGCTCATTGGCTGAACGTGTTCTATCGTAACGCACTGGTACGCCGGTTGCAGGATTGGAACCCACGGCACCGCACGATTTTGGACATCGAACGGTCCGTTTACCAATCGTCACACGTCCGGCGTTACATCACGCAATCCAAGCTGGATACCCGACTGCTCGTGGAATACTACGGCGTACCTGAAGAGAAAATCGTACGGGTCTGTAATGGAGTCGACACGGTTCAGTTTCAACCTCAGGCCCGCCATGAATCAGCCACCGTCCGCGAGGAACTCGGCGTTCAACCGGGTGAGCCGTTGTTGGTGTTCGCATCGATGGACTTTCGCCGCAAGGGACTCGGCCCGTTACTGAAAACATTAACACTTTGCAAAACTCCCGGAGTCAAGCTGTTAGTCCTGGGGAACGGCGACTGCCGGACCTACGGCAAGCTGGCCGCGCAGCTTGGTCTGAAAGATCGAGTGATTTTTGCGGGCCGTCAAAGTGCCATGGCCCGGTACTACGGTGCCGGTGATTTGTTTGTGTTGCCGACGATTTATGAGCCGTTCCCCAATGTGAATCTCGAAGCGATGGGTTGCGGCACGCCAGTGCTGACGTCGGCGACTGCCGGCGGTGCCGATATTATCCGCGAGGGTGAGAACGGTTATCTTGTCGCCCAGCCGGATGCTGTCCACGACATGGCAGAGTGCATCGACTATCATTTAAGTCGTTCGAGCAGCGAACGTCAGGCGATGGCCGAACATTGCTGGCAGACTGCTCGAGGAATGACCGTCGAGCAAAACGCTCGGAATACGTTGGCCGTATTTGAAGCAGTGGTGCGAGAGAAGGCGGCGTAGACTGTATCGTGGGACGGGTCTCCAGGCCCGTCAGTGCCTCGCGAAGCAGTGTAGCCTTCACGCTCCGCGTGAAGTAAGCCGGACGCGCGGTTGAGGTTGATTAGACTTACCGCTTGTTCGCGCGCTCGGCTCTCTTCACGCGGAGCGTGAAGGCTACTATCTTTGAGGCGACATTTAATAAGCGGAACACTGACGGGCCTGGAGACCCGTCCCACGGTGCCCCATGACGCCCCCCTTCACGATTGCCGATTGGGACTCCGGTCGCCTGCAGGTCAACACGGCATTCGCGGACCTGTTGCAGCGTAGTGGTCTCACGACATTCGAATCGCTGATGCACTATTCCGGGGGCGAGGTTGCCAAGCATCTCATCGCGGAACGTCCTACCACAAGGATCGAACTGCAAGGTTCACAGGGACCCGTTGTCTGCTTCTTGAAGCGTCATGCTCCCGCGAGATTGAAAGAGTATCTCAAGCCACTCATTCGTCTGCGCTGGCCCCGGATTGGAGCGCGACCTGAATGGGATGCGATCCGTCACTTTCATAAAGTTGGCATTCCTACGATGACTCCGGTCGCCTGGGGTTCCAGGGGTCGCGAAACATTGTTAGTCACACTGGCCATCGACGGTTGTGAGAAACTGTCTGATTGGATGAAACGCACTGCCCGGCCCATAACGCCTCAACAAGTCGCCGCCGCTCGTCGTATCATTCGCGAGGTAGCCGAAGTGACCCGCAAGATGCACGGCGCCGGAATGCATCATCAGGATCTCTATGCCGGTCACATCCTGTTGCCCCACGAAGCCTCGCGCGGCATTCACATTCTCGATCTGGGCCGAGTCCGTCGATGTCGCAATCTCGGGACAATCTGGATCGTGAAAGATCTGGCTCAGTTGCACTACTCGACGCCCTGGTTCACCTCCAGCGACCGATTGCGGTTTCTGCAGATCTATCTGGGACGACCATTGCAGGCCAGCGATCGAGTTCTCATTCGCCGCGTTCTCAGCAAAGCGGTGGCGATCGGAAAGCATTCCCGGAAACGCGGTTATCAATAGAAAATAACCCGTAAGAAAGGCTGCAAGCCTATCTCACGGGTTATTGCGTTGAATGTAAATTGTGACGGACAGGAGTGCCCGTCACACGAGATCATGCGACCAACTGTTCTTGCATCCGGCTGGTCGACGTTCCGAACTGGTCGCGATAGCCATTGACTGATTGCTGGTGCAGTCCTTCCAGGCCTTCGCTGATCAAGGGGAGCGAGCATCCCAGCGCCTTGCGAATCTTCAAGGACTGCAAGGATGTCTCACCGGAACCAAACTGGCTGGAGCGTTCCGTCAGCGGTTCGAGCGGTGCGGCTGGTGTGTAAGGGCAACCAAACGTGTTGGCCAGCAGTGTTCCCAGGCGATAGGGGTTGAGACGTTCGGCTCCACCAATGTGGTAGATCCCGGTGAGTTCTGCTGCATAAGCCTGATGCAGAATCTCGGCCAGATCGGTGGCGAGGATCGGCGTGGCGTGTCGGACGCAGTCCAGGTTGATGCGGCGGCCGGCATACATCTGCGAGAGCGTCTCTTCGATGAATCCCGCAGACTGAGTCGACGGAGACCAGCCGAACACGTGCGAGCGAACTAGCATCGTCGAGGGCGAACTGGCGGTAATGGCCGCTTCCATTTGTTGGAGAGCCTGTGCCGCGGGGGTCGAACAGAAGTGGTCGCTGGCTTCATCATGGAACATCCACGGGCCCGTGAAGACGGCGTCCGAGGAAATCACGGTCGAGGCACAGCCGATGGTTCGCGCGGCGTTGATCCAGGGGAGCACTGAATCGGAGGCATTCAGGTACTGGCTGGAGGTCTGCTGTGAGTTCCAGGCGGATTCGGTCCAGGGACCGCAATAGACCAGCCAGTTGGGTTTTTCGGCCGCCATCCAGGCCTGAATGGCTTGCGGATCACGGCTGGGGCAGGCGGTTGTCGAGCAACCTGCAATCTGCACACGGTCTCCAAAAGTGAGTCCGATGATCTCGTACCGATCGGACAACCAGGCCGCCATATTTCCGCCAAGAATCGTATCGACACCAGCGATCACAAGTTTTTCCACGCGAAGCCTCCCTGCATGTGCGTGTCAATTGGCAACGGTGGGCTGCTCGCCACGGGAGCGTTCAGCGTCTCACCAGCACCAACAGAAATCAATGCGGACATCCGCCGCACCAGTCCGCGCGCCGAGTGGGTCGACCAGGCGCGCGTGGCGAAGTATACGCAGAGATGCGGGAGGCACCAACCCCAGTTTTGATACGGGAAAATCAAGGCCGCACGAACTGTAAGAGGATTTGAGCCACAGAAGAACACAGAAGAACACAGAAGGAAGAATTGATCTGTATGGCATTTATTCCGTGTTCCTTCTGTGTCCTTCTGTGGCTCTATCTCCCCTCTGGCGATGTCCTCAATAGACACGACCCTCCCCGGGCGTTAGTGTGATATCCCAATAGCCAAAATACGGGATCGCGGTGGCCGATCAGACGCTTCCGAGCCACGTCCCGTGGGGATCGTTTTTCATGACCATGCCGAGTGATTTGTGGTGGCGATACCTCTGGTCCCAGGTGGTGGGACTGGTCGTGCTGGTCGTGTTCGTGTTGCCGATCTTGTTGGCCTGCGGATTGCTGCCGGGATCGACTGGCCTGTCCATTGTGGTCGGTGGATTGCTGACCGCCGCGGTTGCGACTCTCTTCGGCGGACGACAGGCCCAGCGCATCGGCGGGGCTCTCAATGAAGTGCTGGTTGCCTTGCGTAAGGCGGAAAAGGGCGTTTTCGACTCACCGCTCTCGTCTGAGTGCCATACCGTTCTGCCGGATGTCGCGTCAGTTCTCGAACGAGCCGAAGCCTCGGTCAGGCTGGAGGTCGCGCAGTTATCCGGACAGCGGGACCGTCTGCAGAACGTCATCAACAGCATGGCCGAAGGAGTCATCGGTGTCGATCGCGAGCAGCGGATTCTGTTGATGAATGTGGCGGCGTGCGAGATCTTTTCGTTGCGTGAAGGAGCCGCCCTGGGCCGGCCGGTGTGGGAGCAAGTCCGTTCGCCGCAGTTGCAGTCGTGGGTCGCGGAAGCGGTCGAAAAGTCTATTCCCGCCGGCGGCGAAATGCACCTGCGATCCCCCGTGGGGCGTGACCTGGCCCTCAGCGTGTCGGCCTTTCACGGTCATGAATTGGCCGGGGCGGTCATCGTTATCACGGACGTCACCGAACTGCGGCGTCTCGAGCGGGTCCGGCAGCATTTCGTCGCGAATGCTTCGCATGAATTGAAGACTCCGATCACCTCCATTCAAGCGTGTATTGAAACGTTGATCGACGGAGCGGTGGACGATATTCAGTGCCGCGACCGGTTCCTGCAAACGATTAACGAACAGGCCAGCCGGCTGGATGCTCTGGTCAAAGATCTGCTCTCGCTGGCGCGCCTGGAATCGGAACCGCTGCAGCGCGAACCGCGGCCGGTGTGGGTCGAAGCCCTGGTCCGGATGTGCTACGAACGGCATCTGCAGACCGCCGAGCGCAAGGGGCTGGCCTTAACTGTCGAGCCGTTTGCCGCTGAACTGCGAGTCCTCGGCGAAGAAGATGCTTTGGAACATATCCTCGATAACTTGATCGATAACGGCCTGAAATACACCGAGGCGGGTGGCCGGGTCACCTTGTCGGTGCGGGTCGAAGGGGACACGGCGACGATCGAAGTCAGTGACTCGGGGATCGGTATCCCACAGCAGCATTTGCCGCGGATCTTCGAGCGGTTCTACCGAGTCGACCGGCATCGTTCGCGGGATGTCGGTGGGACGGGATTGGGCCTGTCGATCGTCAAGCATCTCGTCCAGGTCATCGGTGGCAGCATCTCAGTGACCAGCCGCATGAATGAGGGGAGTACGTTTTCGGTAAGATTGCCGGTGGCGGGCGCGTGATTGTCGTTGATCGCACCCAGCGTTAGAACTTGGCACCATCATGACATACGAGTTAGTCCTCACACCGATCGAACTTCCCGCCCGACCCATTGAAGCCAACAAGGGGACATTCGGCCGCGCCCTGATCCTGGCCGGCAGCGTCGGCATGAGCGGTGCTGCGGCGTTGTCAGGCATGGCCGCATTGCGAGGGGGAGCCGGCCTCGTAACTGTCGCCGTCCCAGCCCCCATCCAACCGATCGTGGCGAGCTTCGAGCCCTCCTATATGACCTTGGGACTCCCGGCAACGATCGACGGGCAATTCTCTCGGTCGGCACTGCAGAACCTGGAAAAACTCGTTCCAAACGCCAGTGCTGTCGCTTGCGGTCCCGGTTGGGGACAGTCGGATGAGCTCACAGAGATCCTCGACTGGCTGATGCAAAACGTCAGGCAAGCGCTGGTGATTGATGCCGATGCGCTCAACCTGCTGGCGCGAACACCCGGCATGCTCGAACAGGCCGCAGGTCCCCGCATCTTGACGCCTCATCCGGGGGAGTTTGCCCGCCTGATCAATTCCGATGTGCCCACCGTTCAACGCCAGCGGATCGACCTGGCAGTGGAATTTGCCGCGAAGCATCGCGTCGTGGTCCTGTTGAAAGGGGCGGGAACAGTGATCACCGACGGCACGCGAGTCGCCGTCAACACCACGGGCAACAGCGGGATGGGGACCGGCGGCACGGGAGACGTACTGACCGGCTTGATCACCGCCCTGCTCGGCCAGGGGCTGGATGCATTCGCAGCAGCCCGGCTGGGAGCCCATCTGCACGGCCTGGCCGGCGATCTGGCGGCCGCAGATCTCTCGCAGCCGGGGCTGATCGCCTCCGACCTGCTGCGTTACTTTGGACCCGCTTGGCTGCAGATGATGGCGAAGGCAGGGTAAGTATCGTGGGACGGGTCTCCACGCCCGTCCGTCCCCTTTGCGTTCGACTTGAAACACATTCATCTCTCGCGAAGATCGTTGGGCTTCGACGTACTCCTCAATACCATCGCGCAGCGATGAGCTCGTAGGATGGGCATTCCTGCGCGTCTTCTTTTTGATACCGCGAGGTGGATTGCCAGACGAGGGTCGCGGATTACCGCGAAGACGGGCAAGAGTGCCCATCCTACGGTCCCTCCGCGCGTAAAATGGATCGAGTCGAAGATGGCGGGGACGGACGGGCCTGGAGACCCGTCCCACGACACATTGCGACGGACTGGCGAGGTTTTTCGCCATCCGATAAACTCCGCTACCGCCACCATCATCGAAATCGACAAACGAAATCTTGACGCATCCGGTCAAATGGCCTAACGTGATGTGCCTCAAGACATAAGATCAACGGAGGGATGGCAGAGCGGCTGATTGCACCGGTCTTGAAAACCGGCCTGCCCGCAAGGGTAGCGGGGGTTCGAATCCCCCTCCCTCCGCTTGGCCACAGGCCAAGAGAGCAGTAGAGGGGAGAAAGACGAGAGTAGAACAGAACAGTTCGGCTCAGCCTTTCTCCGATCTACTGCGGTCTGCTTTCTACTCACTACTCTCTTCGGTGACGTCACCTCCTCTCTAACGGTGATTGCTGAATGGTCTTCATTCGGTCATCCTTTCCGCAGCACAATTTTTCTGCACTCTTCGGATGCTCAAGTGTTGCGATTCAAGTCGTTGGTTGCAGTCAGATATCCCACGTAAGCCGTGAACGCCAATGCGAGTGCGGCAAACGCATTGTGCAGGATCACTAGGATTCGCAGGCGCTCATGGCCTGGGTCGTCGGCTTAGTGCGTTTCGAGGATCAGGAAATGTGAAGAAACGGATCCGCAGTCGATTCGATTGACTGATCGCTTGCAAACTATGACACGGATTGTAGTATGGACTAATGTCCTGAATAATGAAATGTGAACTGCACTAGAGCCATTCCGGTTTCGCCTGCCAATGGGGGATTGAAGTTCGCCATTGCTGTCACTGGGGGGTGAGTCTCCCGCGGAACTGCGTGGTCTCGTGAGGGCCGAATGACGCTTGCGGTTCAGCAGGAGACTCACCCTCCCATCGGCCCGGTCCGGCACTCGAATGAATATCTTATGTTAAGGCGGTTTAACATCGGCCAATAGACGGCAGGAGACAGTCAACCATGTCGAACGAAGACCATTTGGGCAGCGGGCTTGGACCGGAATCGTCAGCACTCGACGACCAACGCCCATCAAACCTGGAGCCGGGAATTGCGCTGTGTTTGTCGGGTGGCGGATATCGCGCCATGCTCTTTCATGTGGGGGCCATCTGGCGGCTCAATCAGTTGGGGCTGTTGAAGAAATCGGCACTCAAACGTATTTCCAGCGTTTCAGGCGGTTCCATCACGGCGGGGGTGCTCGGGTTGCACTGGTCGCAGCTGGAGTGGAATGGTGACAGCATCAAGCCGGAAAGCTTGAATAAGAATTTTGTGGCCCCCATTCGCCAGATGGCGGGGACCAGCATTGATGTGAGTTCCGTTGGCTGGGGGATGCTGTCGCCGTGGTCCACAATTAGTGACGAAATTGTGGCGGCGTATGATAAGGTCTTGTTTCACGGAGCCACTCTGCAGGATTTGCCTGACGAGGCGGATGGTCCCCGATTTGTCATTACTGCGACGAATGTGAAAACCGGTTCGCTGTGGCGTTTTGCCAAGCCGTACATGGCCGATTATCGGGTGGGTATCGTTGACAAGCCGACCGTTTCTTTAGCCCGCGCGGTTGCGGCGTCGAGTGCCTTCCCGCCATTTCTGTCGCCGACTCACATCCCCCTGGACCACATGAAATTTCGGGATAATGTCCCCGAGGGTGTTCCCGAGGAAGCGTTAAGATCGCTGCGCGGCAGCGCCATTTTGTCCGACGGCGGCGTCTACGACAATCTGGGGTTGGAACCGGTCTGGAAACGCTACGAGACGGTCCTGGTGAGCGACGGAGGCCGGCGGATGTCGGATGATCTCGCCCCGGCGACCGATTGGGCGCGTCATTCACGCCGGCTGATCGATCTGCTGCAGCATCAGGTCTCGAATCTGCGACGCCGGCAGTTAATCGGCGCGTTCACGGATCCGACTGCGCCTCGTCCGGGAACCTATTGGGGTATCCAAACAGACATGAAAAAATATCCCGTCGCGTCGGCTTTGGATTGTCCGCACGAGAAGACTACGGCCATCGCCGAAATCGAAACGCGGTTGACGGCGCTCAGTAACCACGATCAGGAGCGGATTATCAACTGGGGATTCGCGGTCTGCGATGTGGCCGTTCGTGCCTATATGAAAGACTTTAAGGACAGGCCGACGCCGACGGGCTTCATGTATCCCGGTACGGGGGTTGAACGATGAAACGCAACAAGCCATAAGCCGTTCCCTTGCGACAGGCCGAGCCGGCGGCGACCGCGGAAACGGTGGGGGAAACGTCGGCAACCAACGTTCCCACGGTTCCCCCGGTTCCCCGTCCGACGAGTCGCCGGTTGCAGGTTTACGCATTAGATCCGAGTGCCGATACCAGCCTGGCCACGGAACATTTCAGCCGCTGTGTATTGAGCATCCCCTGGGAAGGGAAGACTTGCAGATGCCCATCCGGAACGGATGGCGCGGCGCCAGATTCGCAAGCCGGGAATTCGGTCGTGGACTGTCTCTCCGGGGCGGATACGCTGGGCGATCTGGAGCCCGGTCCGATCGGAGAATATATCGAAGTCATCGATATTGATCCGTCGAGCGATTGTATGTATGCCCCCGTGGATTTGAATGATCCGCTGCTGCTGGCCAGTGACGGGTTGACTCCGTCGATTGGCAATCCGCAATTTCATCAGCAGTTGGTGTATGCAGTGGCGATGAAGACGATCGCCAATTTTGAGCGTGTGCTGGGGCGCCGCATCTTGTGGGCGGAACGAGAGAAGGACGAGATCGGCAAATTCTTGAGATCGTCCGAATATGCGCGTCGGTATGTGCAGCGATTAAGAATTCGATTGATCGCGAGATTGTGAACTACGAATCACACTAATGACACGAATCCAATTCCTGAAAACTGTATGCGCACCTATCGCTCTTCGTCTTGCATATTCATGTACAGATCGGAGGGAGCCGGTCATCACCCCGGAGGGTAACGCCGTAGCGGAATCTCGTCAGAGTTCCGCCGATTGCCATTTGAATTTGCTGACTCGAACGGGTTGCAGGTGCGAGTTTTCGTCGGCCCGACGGCAAAGTGATCAAAAAGTGGGATTTAGGCCGACGGCAAGTCACCAACAGTCATATCGCACCCACGCTTTTCCTGCGTTTTCTATGAACACCCGCAATCCGTTAGGGTCAGTGAATTTGTAAGTCCTTTGAGCATCGCGACAATACTGGCCCGCGTCACAATTCTCACGAATTCTGCTACCTCAAATTCGCTATGGCCTTGCCCGGAGGGGTGAGAATGCCGCCTCTTCCTCGGCGGTGATCGCTGAGATTTGCAACCGCTTATTTGAGCGGAACTTGAGATTCGCGTCCCCCTTCTGGGGGCCAATTCTCAACACAAATCGGCACAAAATCTGCCATGTGTTAGAGCATCTACCTTCGGCTTTGGGGTGGTGATTCTAATCGCCGGTCGAAGGGGCAGAATCTCGAGAGTTTGCGCTGGCTCTCGTGCCAAGGCTCATTGACGGAGTAATCACATGAAATGGATACGTTCGTTTGTTCCGGCATCACTGTTTGCGGTGGGAGTTGCTTCAACAGCAGCATTGGGAATCGCGTTCGCTCAGGATCAGGATGAGAAACCGGCTCAGAACAAGAATAATGCGACGCAGAATCAGAACCAAAATCAGAAGACTGGGGCTGCTGCGAAAGATGCGTCGAAGAACTCGGCGGATAAGTCTGCGGCCGACAAGAATGCCGACCGGAATTCCGACGAAAAGACGCCCGCTGAGAATCAGCGAGCAGCCGCGTTGGGAGCTCAGTTCGAGGCGAAGGGCGATCAGGGTATCAGCGCTGCATCCGTCGATCAGAACGGGATGCTGGGACATGCTGGCCTGAAACAAGACGACCGCATTATTAGTGCGGATGGCCGGAATTTCAACAATTCCCGGCAGTTCGAAGCCTATTTGTGGGCTCAGTCGGGCCGTACGGTTCCGGTCATCATCGAGCGTGGTGGCAAGCAATATACGATTCAGGCCGTGATTCCGCAGCATGGTACGAACAGCGGCTGGCTGGGTGTCTTCCTCGATGAGGGTGATCCTAATACCCCAGGGGCCCGAATTGCCCAGATTTACCCGAGTGGCCCGGCGGCGCGCTCTGGCCTGCATCTCGGTGACGTGATCAAGCAGATCAATGATCAACAGATCGCCGGATCAGCCGATGCCGTGATGTTGATTCGTGAATTCCAGCCGCAAGCTCAAGTGAATTTCGTCATTGAACGCGGCAAGGAAGAAATGAAGATTCCGGTCACGATTGGCAGTCGCCGTGACTTCCAGCAGAACTTCCAGGGTGGCCCGCAGAACGCGCGTTATCAAAGCAGCTACCGGGGCCAGGGACAAGATCAGCAGCCTCAGGGACAAGGTCAGCAGGCCCAAGGACAAGATCAAGAAGACAATCAGTTCAACGGTGTTCCGCCGCATGCCATGCAGTTGGAAAGCGAACGCCGGAACTTCGAACAACACGAGCGTATCGAAGACGAAATCCGTCAATTGCGTGAAGAAATCAAACAACTGCGGGCTCTGCTCGAGAAGAAGTAAACCATTTCGCACACAGAATTTGAGAGGATATTTCCATGAAATCGTTGATGAAAGCGCTGTTCGTCGCATCGGCCTTGACCGTGGTGATGCTAAGCGGCCCGGCAACGGCCAATGCTCAACGTCATCCCTACTGGAACAATCACTGGGGCTGGTATGACAACACCTACCGCCCGTACTACAACAACTACTATGGAGGCTATTACCGCCCGTACTACAACGGGTACTACAACAACGGATACTATAATGGCTACTATGGCCAAGGCTATTATGGCCCGAACGTCTATGTGAATCCTGGTGTTGGCGTGAACGTTGGACGGTTAAACTTTGGTTGGTGGTAACCGTCGACCAGTGACGCCCACGAGACTGGTGTCGCAAGAGCTTGCCTGAATTGGCGTTGCTCATCCCTCTGTGATCCGCGACTGGCCTCTCGTGACCAGAGACCCGCACTAGACGCTCTGTGAGATCGGTTTTGCTCATCCCTCCCGATAAACAGAGCGTCTGGGGCGGCTTTTTTGATGGATTCTGGTTGCTCGTTCGGCACTCAAAATGATTGCTGATCTGCCAGGAGCGGCGTGTCAGTCGGTATGTCTGTGAGAGATTCCAGACGATGCTTGTTGGCCTCGTGCATCCACAGGCTTTAATGTCTGAATGAGACCACGGCCAGACGTTTGTCGAGCGCCTCCTGCAAGGTGTTGCGATAGGCATTCATATCTCTCACGGTGGCTGCATCATCCATCTGCCGGAACCTAAAACCCTTCATCAAGAACGAAATCATCCACCCCAGCAGTGGCCACACGATGACAGACTGAAAGGTCCGTATGGCCCTCTTCGGAGCGGCATCAATTCGCTTGATTTCGTCGGGGATTTCCTGCAAGGTGAGGTAGCCGATTTGGGGAGCGCCCTGCCGGTCGTAGGGGATCGGAATCGGTGGTCCCGATGCGACAAGTTTCGATTGATACGGATGGTCGCGAACGGCCGCCACGTCATCGCCGATGGAAGTCCCCACGTGCTCACACAAAATCTTGAAGACATATCCATAGACGGCGGCAACTCCATAGGGAGTGTCTTTTCCAGACGCCTCCATCTTGCCGGCAAAAATGTTACGGAGTGCCGTCTCGGAATTGAGGCAGTCGCCAGATTCGATCTCATCTTCGAAGAACCCGTCATTGCCCTCTAGATCTTCGCGGTGGGCCTGGAGAACCTCGGCCAGCAATTTTTCATCGCCAGATCCGTAAACCGCATTGAGGCGATCCAGGTCCAGCCCGTAAAACATATGTTGGTAGCCCATGAAATTCCTGTGCGGGGGTAAGGCGTCCAGTGTGTTCTATTTAGAGCTGGCAGACAGGCTGGAAGTTCCTGTCTGACGGCGAGACTCGATGACCTGCTTGTTTTGTCACTAAGAGTTCTCGCGACGAGTTATGGCAGAAAATGAAGTGGATAACGTGAGGATTCGGTTAAGGATCCACGGAGATGGGTAAACGACGATTGAGTTCGACATTTCCCCACGGCGCCAGGGCGTATTTAATGAATACAAGTTCAAAAAGCAAGTTTTGAAGTTGCTCAATTGATTCCGTTACAGTGCCAGTTGGATGAACTATTGCATCCTGGAGGGACAGGGCTTCCAAGGTCACGATGGAGGCTTGTAACGACCGATAGCGACAGCAGTTGAGATGCGGCCGCTTTTACTTCGCGCTTTCCTCTTCGGTTTGACTTTGGGGGTGCTGCGAGGTGTCTTACGATAACGTTCCAAATCCAGCTTTGAGATCCAGCCTTTCAGCAGATTCGCATACTGCTTGAGCGAGATCTCTGAGATTTCCTCCCAGTGGACGGCGGGAACCTGGACCATCATTCCGTCATACGCCTTTCGCAATTCCTGAGCCAGCAACACCGCGGAAACTTCATCATCAACTTTCTGTTGACCATGAACGCTACGGAGAGCGCCGTGGAGCATGGAGAAGGCATTCTGGAGCAGCAACGCCACGCAAAACGCAAACAGAGCGGCTCGTGGGTAGCCCAGTGTTTTCACTTCACAAGAGAGTGCCGTTTGCATTTCCAGGAACACGACCTCAATAGTCCAACGCTTGCCATAGAGTTCAGCAACCTTCTTGGCGCTCGCTTCGCTCTGGGTCAGGTTGGTGAAAATGTGAAGTTCTCGATCTCCGTCACGTGTGGGGACTTTCAGCTCTACCGTGATGCGACGAATGGTCAGCGACCGTCCCTGATAGGTGATGACGACCGCCTGCTCCCACAGTTTCTCTAGTTTCTCTGTGTAGCCGACAAAGCGGCGTTTTCCTTGAGGAACTCCTTGGAGTTGAGCATGTTGTCGGATGACGAATCGCGCATAGCGAGAGGCCAGCCCGAAGAGAAATCCGAGCGTGCAAAAATTGCGATCAGCAATCCAGAGGTCCCTTTTCATAACACGACTTAAAACGTCGCCCAACAACGATCGCTCCGAGGCCAGCCCATGTTCGGTGAGGAACACGTTCTCGATCAGCCGGGTTTGCTGATCCCAGACAACCAATGCACGGCCGGGAAGGGGTGCATCCCACAGATTTCGCAATTCGGCAATTCGCCGTTCTGTCGCCTGCAAATAGTTGCCGTCCAACACCTTCACCCGCTTGCCACGGACCCACGATCGATCGCACGCCTGGAGCTCTTGCAGGACCGGATGTGCGACGGCAAAAGAGTCCCGCACCATCGCTTCCGAGACAGAGGTTTCAACATGCTGTAATTTCTGATAAACCGCCTCGTCACTGACTCCTAACTCTGACCTCATAGCACGATAGGCTGCCAGCACCGAGGGCTCAACCCGCGTGACGACATGCGCCATGAGTTCAACCAGCGACGAGAACAGCAATTCGCGCTCGTACTGTTCGATCGCATGATCCTGAAAGACTTGGTTCAGGCGTGACGGCGAAAGCATGCGTTGTAAGGCGGCCCGTACCAAAACGCAGTACGGGCGCTCTTTCAAAAACGACTGCAGTAACTTGTTAAGCAACATCCTTGTCGCCTCCAGAGAATAGAAGTGAGTCCTATTCTCCGACAAATCAATGATTTATGGCAATATCGCTCACCTTGGAAGCCCTGTCCCTCCAGGATGCGAACATGATGACGACTTGACCGGTGGTGTCGTCGCTCCGCTCCTCAACCACCGGCTACTCTCTGCGAACTCTCCAGGTTCGAAATTCAACCTGACTTCAATCAACCGAGGTCGCTGTTTCGTCACAAATAGCGCAACTTCAAAATTTGCGTTTCGAACTTGTATTCGCGGTCACTCCGTGACTGGCACATCGGCCAAACACTCCTTATTTCATCGCCGCCCGCTTTTCCGCGATAAATTTCAGATGATGGTTGAGATGATTCGTCGGGTATAGCAGCAGTTGGTGTAACGTCATCAGGCCTTTCTCGCTGTGGACCGCAGTACGCTGCCAACTGGTTGGGGGCAACGTACGTAGAATTCGCACCATCTGGCGTCGAGTTGCCGCGACGAGGTCCAATTCTTCCTTGAGGTCTCGTTGCTGATAGATCAGCGACTCGAGATAGAGATCGCTATCAGCTCCTATCAAGAGAGGGCGTTCCAGGGCGATGGTCCGTTTGATGCGGTCCGCGAAGAACTGCTCGCAATCGGCAATGTGGCAGACGACCTCGAGCGTGCTCCATTTGCCGGCAATCGGGCGTGCCAGCAACTGCTCGGCCGTCATACCGGTGACCGCCGCTGCCAGATCGTCTACACCTTTCTCATAGGCCGTGATGAGTTCATCAGGCGTCGGGGATAGATCGCCACGTTGGGTGGTACCTGTGAGTGGTGTGGTTGTCATTGTGTTTGTCCTGGTTGATCAGCATTGAGTACACGCGGTGATTATATTCAAATGCAGGGAAATGTGCCGCTACCAACATGTTTGCGAGCGGACGAGTAATACATTTAGGCCGGCGCAATTTCCTCAATTAGAATGCGATGCTTGTGATGACTTTTTATCCTGTGTTTTCGCATTCCAATTTCTACGAAGTCGCGAAAACCGCTGACAATGCCGAGCGTAAGGCGTTTCAAGTCGAAGATCAACTGCGTGTGCTGTCTGCCCGGTTTGAGCATCTGACTCTGGTGACTCAAACGCTCTGGGAACTTCTGGAACAGCACACCAATCTGACTCAAGAGCAGATGTACGACAAAATGCAGGAGATTGATCTCCGCGACGGCGAGGCCGATGGCAAGATCAAGAAGCCGGTGTTCCTCTGCAATAACTGCGGCCATCGGGTCAGTGCGACTTATCAGGTCTGCATCTACTGTGGAGCACCACCAGACGTCCCACCGCAGCCATGAGGGCGTCTGTCTGGATCGTGGCATCTCACGTATGCGAGCGGCGTCACCATTGACCGAGGCGGTTGGGGATTCCATACTCACCCATTGATGCGTTGGGGTCGCGATTGCCGACACCCCGCGCCGGAAAGAATTTCCCGCTGACTGCTTACAGATACGAATGGGACACCGATGCTGCTGCAAGAATTGAATTGGAATGAAGTCGACAAGTTGTCACGAGATCTCCCGGTGCTCGTCCCGGTAGCGGCTCTCGAACAACATGGGGGGCATCTGCCCGTATTTACGGACAGCATGCTGCTGGGCGAAGTTGTGCGGCGCGTGGAACTCAGCCTGGGGAAACGCATCCTGACGACCCCGCTGATGTGGTGGGGCAACTCGCACCATCACATGGATTTTCCCGGCACGCTCTCGGCCAGCCCGCGGGTCTATCTCGATCTGTTGAACGATCTCACCGAGAATCTCCTCACGCACGGCTTCAAGCGGATCGTGTTCCTGAATGGTCACGGTGGAAACTCCACTCCAGGCAAGCAGGCCATTTTTGAAGTCCGTCAACGGCAGCGCAGCCGCAAGGATTTGCTGCTGTTGTTCGCGACCTATTGGGACAGCGCCAGCCCCAACGCCGGCCGGCCCGACCTCGTTCAGTCGCAGATGGGGCATGCCTGCGAGTGGGAAACGTCGATGATCATGCGAATTGCTCCGCAGTTGGTGAAGGATATTTCCAAGCTGGAAGAAGTCCCGTTTGGCTTCGCCTTCGAACCGGCCTATCGCGGCTGGATCACCAAGGACCGCACCATTCCCGGCCACATCGGCAGTCCGCAGCACGCCTCGGTGGAAAAGGGCGAGTACCTCTTCCAGACGTTCACCGCGGGCGTCATCAAGTTCCTGGAGCAGGTCGAAGCCTGGGATGGACATAGCTGGGACATGGCGTAGATCCCCGACTCAACCTAGAGGCCTCGCATGAGATCATCACCTTCAAGCGGCGAGTCACACCCATATGTAGCCACGCTCGCCAGAGCGTGGGTGATTTGGGCGACAGTCCTGATCGCCGCGGTGCTCGTCACCCTTCCGCATGAGATCCTCGCCGCAGACGACATCGTCTACGAACCCCTAGGAAAATTTCCGCAACTGCCGGCCGAGTATCCTCTCGGCCGGTGTTCGGCCGTCGCGACGAACGCTAAGGATGAGATCTACCTGTTTCACCGCGGTAAGCATCCCATCATCTGCGTCACCGCTGACGGAAAATTCCTCCGCAGTTGGGGCGACGATCTCATTACCATGCCGCATGGCCTGCGAGTTGATCGGCAACAAAACGTCTGGGTGACCGACATCGCTCGCCATCGCGTTTTGAAGTTTGATCCGACCGGAAAACTGTTACTTGCCCTGGGAACAGGGCAGAAAGGGACCGGGACCGATCAGTTCGATCAGCCGACCGATGTGGCGTTTGGCCCCGACGATTCGGTCTATGTCAGCGACGGCTACGGCAACAGTCGCGTGATCCAATTCACGGCGGCCGGACGCTACGTCAAAGCCTGGGGAACACCGGGCAAGAAACCGGGCGAGTTCCATTTGCCCCATTCGATCCTGGTCGATTCCCACCAGCGGCTGCTCGTGGGCGATCGTGAGAACAACCGCATCCAGATCTTCGACTTCGAGGGCCAGCTCATAGCTCATTGGGACGGCTTTGCCCCGTACGGTCTGGCGATGAACAAAGCCGGCCAGATCTTCGTCGCCGACGCCCGGGCCAATCAAATCCTGCGTCTGGATTCGGCGGGCAAAGTCGTCCAACGCTGGGGCCAGAAAGGGACCGCCCCCGGCGAATTCGATCTGCCACACATGCTGGCCTTCGATGCCGCCGACAACCTCTACCTCGCCGAAGTCGCGGGTGCCCGTTTTCAGAAGTTCTTGAAGAAGTGACCAGCCTGGATATTACGTGTCAATCCGTGGCTAAAAACTCCTCTTCACTTCCATCGCGCTCCCCTCACCGGTGATTTGACGACTTGATCGATCAACGCTCCGACCGTATCATCGAATCGGTTATCGAAAAATCCCTGCTTTGTTATCGCTGGCTTTTGACCAGCCCGGAGGATGAATCACACTGAGCCACCGCATTCACAGAGCCCTTCCGTTTCCGAATTTCTCTCGCGAGCCCGCTCTCTGGCCAGGCGGGACGGTCGTCAGTCGAGTGGCTGTCTGTGGATCGAAGGGGTTCGCAACTTCGTTCAGGCATATGACGCGCGGTTCTCTTTTGAGACCGTGATCTATTCCCGCCGGTTGCTCAAGAGTGATCTGGCCGAGATGTTGATTCGCCGCCTCGTGCGGACTGGTGTGCGGCGAGTGCGAGTCAGTCCCGAGGAATTTCGCTCGGTCTGCACGGCCACGCGAGCTTCAGGGATCGGTGCCATTGCTCAACAGCGCTGGGCGTCGTTGAATGATCCCGAGCCACACCAAGGACTCTGCTGGCTGGTCATTGAGGAGTTGCGTTCGGCTGGCAACTTCGGAACCATTCTCCGCACGGCCGAAGCCACTGGGGTCAGCGGCATCATTTTGGTCGATTCACCCTGCGACCCTTACGATCCTGCCGTGGTGCGGGCCAGCATGGGGGGCATCTTTCATTTGCCATTGATCCGTGCCACACATGAGGAGTTCCGTCAGTGGGTCCGACGGCACGGCGTGCAGGTCGTCGGCCTGGCGCTGGAAGCGACGCAGCTCTGGACGCAATTGGTTCCCGCTGGCCCCATTGCATTGGTCATCGGTGAGGAACGCCGCGGTCTGTCGGATCGTCTCCGCAGCGTGTGCGACACGATGGTACGGTTGCCGATGGTCGGACTGGCCGATTCCTTGAACGTCGGCGTGGCGACCGGCGTCATGCTGTATGAACTCGTACGCAGGACATGATTGACGTAGCCAATTGGGGGAATGCTCTCCCCCAAATCGGACCTCGTCAGGCATTTTGGGGCTGCGTTCGGTGGAACGCAGCCATTAGTCTTTGTCGGCATTATCCTTCATACTGCTGTTTTGTTCGACTTCGTCCACGGGCGATTCGGCGGTATGATGGGCATGGTCCCGGTGCTGGACCGCGACAGACGGAACGACATCCACTGCATCGATACGACGTAAATACCGAGGCGAAATGGCTATTAACAATCTCGATCAACTCGCGGCACTCATTCAGCAGCAGCGGGATGCGATGCTCACACTGTGGCGGTTGCAAGTCCGTCAGTTGCCCTCGGCCAAACAGCTGGATACCCCCACTCTCAACGACCATATTCCCGGATTCCTGGACGAATTGGCCGTGGCTCTGCGAGAGCAATCCTTCGAGTCCATCGCTCATGCCCTGACCGAAGCCAGTCCGCCAGCCCATGGGCTGCAACGCGTCTGGGACGGATTTGACATCACGGAAGTGGTCGCTGAGTACAACATCCTGCGAGGGTGCATTCATGACCTGGCAGACAGCAATGGGCTGGTGCTCCAGGGGCGGGCGTTTCACATTCTCAATCGCGTCCTCGACGGGGCGATCGGACTGGCAGTGCAGACCTACGCGACCCAGAAAGCTCTGGAAGTACAACAGAAGCGGGAAGAATACCTGGCTTTCGTCGCGCACGATCTTCGCACGCCGCTCAATGCGATTGCTCTGGCGACTCGCGTCCTGGAGATGACTCTTCCCGATCGCAGTGCGGAAGCATCTCAGATGCTGAAGACGCTGCGCCGGAACGTCCGTCATCTGGAGTTGTTGGTCGGTAAGGTGATCGAGGAAAACACCAACCTCCAGACCGAAGTCGGCATTAAGTTGGAGCGCCGCGAATTTGATCTGTGGCCGTTGGTCGAGTCACTCATTCACGACCTGCACCCCGTGGCAGGGACCTCCAGTACCATATTGTTGAATCAAGTACCGGACGACTTGGTGGCATACGCCGATGCCAGCCTGTTGCGGCGAATTTTCCAGAATTTAATTGCTAATTCGATCAAATACACACCGCGCGGCGAAATCATCATCGGGGCTGAAAGTCGCAGCCACGAGGGTGTCGTTGAGTGCTGGGTGAGCGACAACGGCTCAGGCATCGAACCCGACCGACTCGACATCGTGTTCGACAAGCTGGAATCCGACCATCTGCATGAAGGCGGATTAGGCCTCGGGCTGACGATCGTCAAGACGTTCGTCGAGGCCCACGGAGGACAGGTGACCGTCACCAGTCAACCGGGGCAAGGAGCCACGTTCCGGTTCACGCTACCTGTAGCCTGACTCTCTGAGTCGGGTACTCACTTACGCCAAGACTTCGCGTACGACATGCCCATGCACGTCGGTCAGACGGCGAGCAATCCCGTTGTGATAGTACGTCAGCCGTTCGTGGTCGATCCCCAGCAAGTGCAGGATCGTAGCGTGGAAGTCGTAAACGGTTACCGGTTTTTCCGCCGGCTTATAACCCAATTCGTCCGACTGACCATAAACAAATCCCGGCTTCAGCCCTGCTCCGGCCATCCAGACCGTAAAAACATGCGGGTGATGATCCCGTCCCAGGGCCGTCCCCTTCACTTCCGTAAACGGCGTGCGGCCGAATTCCGTCGACCAGATGACCAGCGTATCCTTTAACAATCCGCGCTGCTTCAGGTCCTTTAATAATGCGGCACAGGGCTGATCCAACAGCAGTCCCTGGTCAGTATGATTCATGCGAACATCCTCATGCGCATCCCAGCTAATCCGCGGCGAACCGAGTGCCCCGCCATTAAAAATCTGAACGAACCGGACACCCCGTTCCACCAGCCGCCGAGCTAACAGATAATTCCGGGCCGACGCCCCCACCGTGGGATGATCGAGTCCATAGGCCTTCTGTGTCTCTGCTGTCTCGTCACGAAAATTCACCGCTTCGGGGATGCTGACTTGCATCCGCGCTGCCAGCTCATAGGATCGCACCCGGGCCAGTAATGTGTCGTCCTCTTGATGGGTCTCTGCGAAGCGACGATTCATCTTCAGCAACGCGTCCAGACCCTTTTGACGGTGTGCCGGAGTGACCGCGGATGGAGTCTCCAAATGAGCGATGGCATCGGCCTTGCCCGTCTGGAAGGCGACTCCTTGATGCTGCGCCGGCAGGAACCCCTGGCTCCAGTTATTCGAGCCCCCATTGGGCAGACCCCGCGGATCGGGCAGCACCACGAACGCCGGCAGTTCCTCGTTCGAGGTCCCCAGCCCATAAGACAGCCAGGCGCCCAGGCTCGGGAAGCCGTTCATCGTGAAGCCGGTATTCATCTGAAAGCCGGCCGGCTGATGTGACGAGCTTTTCGTCACCATCGACTTAATAAACGTCAGATCATCGGCACAGGTCGCGAGGTGCGGAAACAGGTCACTAATCCACTGCCCGCTTTGCCCGTGCTGAGCAAACTTAAAGGCACTTTTCTTAAGGTTCCCCGGCTTACCGAAGAAGGTATCAATTTCTCCCTTGCCGCTGATCGGCATCCCATCGAGTCGTTCCAGCTCCGGCTTATAATCAAACGTGTCGACCTGACTGACACCTCCCGGCGAGAAGATATGAATGACCCGCTTCGCCTTCGGGGGAAAGTGAGGGATCTCCCCAGCCTGCTTTTCATCAGCCAGCAACCGATCTCGGGCCATCAACCACGTGAGCGCAATCGACCCGAGTCCCAGCCCGGCATCATCCAGGAATTTGCGTCGTGTTAGTAAGGGATGTGTCATGGTTGTATTGTGCTCGCCTCAGTATGTGAGCGGAATGGCGCTAGAGCAGTTCCAGAATCTCTGTAGCGGAATCTCGTGAGAGTTCCGCGATAGTCTCCAGACTTTGGGGGCGGAACTCTTACGAGATTCCGCTACACCAATCTTGGAAACGCTCTAGCCACCGGTTCTTCGTGCGATGTCGAACCCGAAAGAACCGGCGGCTAGCGCCGTGCCGCTCACGATCGCCTCATCGAACTTGCAAAAACTCGCTGCTATTAAACAACACCCAACATAACGTTTCAAAATTCGAATCTTTAATCATCTCCACCGCGCTGGCGACTTCCTCTTCAGTCGGCCCCCTCCCCAACGTCCGCTGCCACGCTAACACAATCTGCTGCTGTGGATTCGAGGTCTCCACCGCGACCCGCTCCGCCAGCTTCTTCGCTTGTCTCAGGACGAACGTATCATTCATCAACGACAACGCCTGCAAGGGCGTCACGGTCTGTCGACGAACGGGCGTCAACACAGATGGCGCCGGGCAATCCAACGCATCCAGCAACGGATCGCGGCCCGTATTGATACTCATCCGGTAAATCGTCCGCCGGTTGTACTGCGGCTCGCCTGATTCAATCGGATGATAGAACGTCGTATTAAACTTGGTCATCTTAAAGGGCTGATAACTGGGACCGCCAATGAGCGGATTCAACTCGCCGCTGACAAACAACATCGCATCCCGCGTCGACTCTGCATCCAGCCGCCTCGGAGCAAACCGCCACAGCAACCGGTTATCGGCATCGACCTTCGCCGCCTGAGGATTCGCCTTCGAAGACTGCTGCCAGGTTGCCGACAATAGAATACGACGATGCAGTTGCTTCAACGACCACCCATCTTCCATGAATCGAGTCGCCAGCCAGTCGAGCAATTCCGGGTGACTGGGGCGACCGCCGTTGACTCCAAAGTCACTCGGCGTATCGACAATTCCCACTCCAAAATGCCACTGCCAGACGCGATTCACGATGACGCGCGCCGTGAGCGGATTCCGCGGATCGGTGACCCAGGCCGCAAACGCCCGGCGGCGAGTCGCATCATCCGACGTCTCTGTCAGCTTCAACTCCGCAGATTGCTGATGGATGGCCGACAGTCCGCCCGGTAATACCGCCGCTCCCGGTGATCGGATATCACCGCGTTCAAAAACCACGGTCGGACCCGGCTGCTGACGGACACCAATCAGGGCCCGCGGCAGTTGTTCGATCTGCAATTTCACGGCCGCAATTTGCGTGTTGGTCTCGATGATTCGAGTCGCCAGTTCTGCCAGCCGTATTTCGGGTGAGGGCTTGTTCTGGGAGTCCACTTTCCGCTGAGCCGACAGACTCGTTACGTCCTCCTGAGAGAGGGACGACTGCCAGACCGCGGCAATGTCCATCTGGGCTCCGGGCTGCGGACCATTCTGAAAGCCCGGAGCGACGAACACGAGCAGATTCTGGTTTCCCCCAGATTCGAGCGACTTGAACGGCACATCCTTTGACGCGGGGGTACCGATCAACTTACCGGTGTTCGGATCCGAGACCCACAAAGTCAGCCGACTGTCAGTGAAGACACCGACCAGGTCATACCACTTATTCAGACTCAACAGCGTCGTTGACGAGACTCCCACCTCGGCCGTTTGACCTTTGCCCGTCACCACGAACCGGGCGACGGCCTGTTGCTGGTTCTCCCCGGTCGCGACTATCTCGAAGCCCAGGGTGTCCTTATTGCGATCGCCGACATCACCGATCCGCAGCACGTCATCAGTGCCATTAAACTTCCCTGTAAATCGGACACGAGTAAAGATCGATAAAGACTCCCCACGCTGCAGCAAACTGGAATTGTCCAACGAGGGGATGATCGCATAGCCCGCCCCACCCTCCACATTATTAGTGATCGTTCCCTCGCCCGTATCGAACACCCGCTGATCCGAATTCGCGGCACCAATGAGCGACCTGGCCGGCCTCCCAAATCGTCCCGACCACTTCGCTTCCAGGAGATTGCGAGCCCCCTTGCGGTCTGGCTCAGTCTGGCTGGTCGCCCCGCCACCGTTGAAATGCCACAGTGCCGCAGCCCGGTCCAGCAACGGGGAATTAAGGTCATCCTCGATCGCGGCCTGGTCAGTCTTGAAATGACTAAGCTTATCCGCGAGGCGAATCGTTTCCCCCTGCAATCTCTCATGCTCAGCGACGCCGGCGGGCGACAACACGAGGCTCGGTTCGAATCGCGAACTGAGGGATTGCACAACGCCTTCGAAGACCGCCTTCATCCGATAGTAGTCGGTCTGCGGAATGGGATCGAACTTATGATCGTGACAGCGGGCGCAGTTCACCGTCAGACCGAGAAACGTCTGCCCAACAGTCGTCAGCATCTCCTCCAGAACCTCTTCGCGCGAGCGAAGCTTTTCGATCTTACTAGCCGAGACCGCCGCCGAACGGTCAAACGGACCGTTCACTAACAGCGATGTCGCGATCGTACTCTCCGGAGTGACCGGTTCCAGCACATCTCCAGCCAGTTGCTCACGCACGAACTGATCATAAGGCTTATCCGCATTCAGGCTGCGAATGACATAATCCCGATACGGCCAGGCATGATTTCGCGGATCATCGTCTTCGAAGCCATCGCTCTCGCCGAACCGCACGACATCCAACCAATGTCGTCCCCAGCGTTCGCCGTATTGTGGCGACGCCAGATAGCGCTCGACCAAGCGCGAAAAAGCGTCTTCGCGAGGATCCGCAACGAAGGCCTCAATTTCATCAGGCGTGGGAGGCAGTCCCAGCAAATCAAACTTCAACCGCCGGATCAGTTCCACCCGCCCTGCCTGAGGCGCCTGTTCGAACCCTTCCGCTTTCAATCGTTGCAGCACAAACCGATCGATCGGAGACTGCACCCCGGCCTGCCCCGCGTCGGCCCCTGCCCTCTCCGGAATCGCCGGCGGAGTCAGCGAGGCCAGCGACCACAGTCGCGGCAACTTCGCCTCGGCGGGCCATTTCGCACCACTCTTGATCCAGCGTGTCAGCACGTCAATCTGGGCTGGCGACAACGGCTCGCCAGTTTTCGGCATCTGCGGCCGCTTGCCATTCGATCCCGTCACAACCTTCAGCAACTGGCTCGACTCCGGCTTCCCCGGCTCAATGAAACCCAGCTCCGTCAGGTCATCACGCGTCGACAGCGACAAGTCGCCCGCCGGATCGCCCGAGCGATGGCACAGCAGGCAACGTTTTTCAAAAATAGGCGCAACGTCACGCGCAAAATCGACTTCGTTCTCGGCCAGGCAGGGGCCAACAGCCGCCAGCCACAACAGCAGACCGCTCAGGTAATGGCGAATCGAACTCACGGAATGAGCATGCTTTCGAACAAATGAATGACAGAACAGTCTGCAGCGAACGCTTTTTCGTCGAAGTCGTCTCACCTTAAGCGTTGTGAGCTCGCCCTGCAAACCCAAAGGGGGACTGTGATGAGCCCCAGTCACCGATTGCCGTAGACCGCCCAGGGAAAATGGCTCATGGAAGAGGTTGGCGACGCCACTCGCTGTCCGCTGACGGTCGCGAATCACCACCGCAGTGGAAACGTAACTGGTTGGCAGATTGGGTGGTTAGGGCGAGCAGAAGACTCCTGGACGAGACACGATCCGCCCTCGCCACGAGCGGCCGATCGACACGAGTCGGAGATCTCAATTCCCCGCGAGTCTTCACGGTTGACGCCATTTTCCATCCTGCTACAATCCGACGCACGTAACCGTATCTCATTTGGGCGCGAACTTAACTCGCCTGAAGGGTGTCATTTACGTCGTGTTCAAAACACTCACGGGGTGTGGCTCAGCTTGGCTAGAGCGCTGCGTTCGGGACGCAGAGGTCGCAGGTTCAAATCCTGTCACCCCGATTGGCCAGAGGCCAATAGAGAGTAGAGGGGAGAAAGTAGAGAGTAGAATTTCACCATTCAACTCTGCACTTTCTCCACCTCTACTCGGTCTACTCACTACTTTCTACTCTCTTCTTTTGAGTAGTGGGATGGCGTTTCCTTTTCGGGCAAATCGAAAGGGGCAGGATGCGTTGTTTTCTCGTGAGCGAATTATCACCGCTCACTTCGGTCGCCGTCACGCCCTCAGAACGGCTGGTCGTTGTCGCATGCCGGCGAGCGGATTTGTTCGTCGATGCGGCTTTGTAAGTCGGCGAGGCGTGAAACGAGTTCTGGATAGCGACTCGCTATGGCCTCCAACTGTTCTTCGAGTTGCTTGCCGCAAGCCGGAAGCTCCGCTCGGTCGCAACTGCGGAAAGCGCTGAAACTTTCATTGAGCTCTTGAAGGTCTTCACGCGGGGCGCCCGCAGATTCAAGTATCCCGACCACTTCGGCGAGCAGGAATGCCAGCTTGAGGTGTCCTTTCGGGTCACCCGGCAAAGGATCATCGGAGATGTGCCCAGACCACGCCGAAGTGAACGGGTCCAGTTCCGTCTCGCCGCGAGCTTGACGCTCGGCATGTTTGCGATCCATGTCGGCGGACATTTTGGCGAACTCGCGCTGCTGTTCCTCCCATTCCTCGCGCGTCTCGTGCAGAGAAAATGCGAACTCGTCGTCCAATTCGAGGTGGTGCCCGTCGATGCCCACGAAAGCCGTTCCAAACATCCCCTCCGCCATCATGTTACAAATGGGGCAATCGCAATCGATCTCGTGCCGCTCGGCCTCACGCTCGGTCATCCCGGCAATGGCCACACCTGCTCCCCGCGGTACTCGGCGACGGCTGCATTCGATGATGAACTGCGGCGGCGAACCGCCTTCGAACGGACTCATGAGCCACTCATCCTTTACCTCAGTGAGAAATGCCACCAGCTCGTGCTCACGCCACAGACGGCCCGCGACGTCCTGCAATTCGATTCCCTGCGCGACGCACCACTCCCAGCCGGCGCCAATTAACTCGCGGCACATGTCGAAATAGATCGCGACTTCTTCTCGGCCCATCGGCGCCTCGTCGTAGCCCGAAACGCTGGTCGACACCGCGACAATTTCTCCTCGGTCCTCGAACCGCAGCCGCTGCGCCCATTCAACGCGGTCGAGCCAGCTGACGGCGCCGTGCAGCATCTGCCGCGGTATCAGCCCGGCCAGGTCTGGGCGAGGCGTCATGAGCCAGTCGCGATGGACTCGCACGGTGAAGGCGTATCGCGCACGATCTTGCTCGTTCGCACCGCTCGATCGCCACTCGTCCGACTCGACGATGTCCAGAATTCGCCTCGCCAGGTCTTCGATCATTGCTTCGCCGAACAGCACTTCGCGATTGACTCGACGGACCGCAAGCGGAGTTTCGCGGACTCGGTCCATCGCACTGGGATCGGTCTGTTCGAACATCTCCCACCACGGCGGCAGGTGAACGCTGAGCGGACAATGCTGCTCCCCCGACTCCTCAACCACCATGGCAAACGCCTGATCACGACCGATCGGTATCATACCGGAGCCGGTGATGATTCGCCTGCGAACCAGGTCGATCACCACCCACGACTCGTGCCGGTCCAACGTACCGCGAGCGGCGGCAAAGTCGACACGTTCGATCGCCAGGCTGTCGGCGAATTCAGGCACCGGTGGCGTACGGTAGCGCGGCCAATAGGCGACCACATCGTCCCAGCACATTGGATCTTCAGAAGCCACCGCGACGAGTGTCAGCGCCTCATCCTCGTCTAACGATACTCCCAAGCGACAGCCGTCCTCTTCGACGATCACAACGACAACTGTTTGCATTTCCAGCTCTCCGTGGGTCGGATGATTCTGTCCCCGCCAGTCTGTGATCGACGCACATCTGACTTGTCACGCGTCTTCGGATCATCAATATATGGAAAGTAGCGTCGCACTGGCAGCTTTTTTTTTGAAAGGGACCACAGCGCTGATTTCACAAAACGACACAAGTCCACGGTTTGAAAGACATGGCGTTCGGTCGATCTCCTTTCTCTTGTGCGTTTTACGCCAATTCAAATGCCATTCCCTCCTGCCACCTTTTTCCTTAGACTCAGCCCTTTGCTATAACTCCGGCAAATTCGGCCCATCGCCCGCCACGTTGTGTTTTGGCAAAATAAAAATATCATTCGTCTCTCCAAGATGTTTTGGAACCGACTCGTTTCGTTTAGGCTCATTGAAGAGTAATGCTCATGGCTGCTTCGACGTCAATCCTCGCGGATAAACTGCACGAATACCCCCAACAAAATGTGATCGACGGAACCGGCGGAGGAACCGCTTCGATTCTCGATGACTGCCTCAACAAGTGCGGCGGGGTGTTGCAACTGCTGCACCGCTACGCCGGCCGTACATTTTGTACCCCAGGTAGACGCCTTCGCCTTGATGCGCGATCGTACTATCCGGACTACATGGGCGGGACCGGTCTCGATGAACTCTGGATGTGTTGCACCGTCCCCATCGTCACGGGTGTCGTCGATACGCGCACGAAGAAGGCGCCGTTTCGCGAAGGAGAAGCGCACGTCCTCACTTCGGACGGTCAAGTCATCTCGCTACAGGATTTGATCGCCGCCAATCCGCAGGCGGTCATCGGTGACAAGATTTCGGCTTTTTCGAAAGAGCTGTTCGGCAACCCGACCTGGCCGATTGTGTCAAAGAAGTTTGACAATCTGAATCCGATTCCGGATCACCTCCACTGGTCAAAGTGGGAAGTGTATGACATCAATTCTTTCGACAATCCCGGAGTCAGTGCGTCGCATTATCACACCACGGCGATGGGTCTGTACGCGTTCGTGACGAAGGAAAAGTTCCTCGCCTGTATGAAGAGCTTCGGAAAGGGCGAGTATAACGGGATCCGCCACCTGGCACCGCACGTGATGATGAAACTTGATGACGGCTTCGTGATGCCGAATGGTGTGCTGCATTCACCGACGAACCTGTGCACGCACGAACTGCACGTCACGATGGATGAGCACTTCCTGGCCGAGGACCTGACGCTTGACGGACGTATCGGTGCCAGGGATGCGTTTTACGCTTGCCGGGAAGAGGACTATCCCAAGGCTCGGCACGAAGACTGGGATTACCTGGTTGAAAAGTTCGACTTCGCAGCGAACCAGGACCCGGACTTCGTCTTGAAGAATTCGCGTCCGGCAATCCCGGCCGAAGAATTTAAAGGCCACGGGGTCGACGCCAAGTGGATCGTTTACGGTGATTTCCTCGGCGACCAGAAGTGCTCGATTCTCCGGCTCACTGTGCAGCCTGGTGCCAAGACGAATTTTCGCCCCGAGTGCCCGGCGCTGTTCCACACGAATGGCGGAAGCGGTCGCGTCGGAAAGCTCAACGTGCGCTATCACCAAAATATGATTCTCGGCGAGATCTATCCGGAGATCGGATTCATCACTCAGGTGGCGTTGGCGAACGGCGGCGTGGAAATCGAGAACACGGGAACTGAACCGCTCGTGTTGACCTTCGACTTCCCGCAGCACGCGCATACCAAGACGCCCGGAAGTCTGGTTGCCAACACTCGCGGCACACGTGGGTGATACGACATCCCTCACGGGCCCGCGTTTACTTCAGCCGTCCGCTGGACTTTCGACTCTCCAACACGTAGCTTGCGCAGGGATCACTCTTCTGGCCGTGACTCCTTGAGCACGCCCCGGAGCGACCGTTCCCAGGCATCCGATTTCAAACTTCACCTCCTTGTTGGAAAGGACTGCGACCTGCATGAACTTCCGAGTTGTTCACCTTGCCATCGCGTGCTGCTGCGTACTGTCGACTGCCACCACTTACGGCCAGGACTTGAAGAAAGGTGTGACCGATCTCGCACACGTTGATGTCGACTTTCACATTCAGGGCGAGTACTCGGGCAACGTGACGCATGCGGATGGCCGTTATCGAACGGTAGGATTGCAGGTCGTGGCGCTGGGAGAGGGGAAGTTCGACGCGCTCTGGTATCAGGGCGGTCTGCCGGGAAACGGCTACGATGGTTCGACGCGATTCGCGCTGAGCGGTCAACGCGCGGGTGACAAGGTCACGCTGGCGGGTGAGGGGCAGACTGTCGAGTTGCAGCCGGGATACGCTGCGACCGTAAAGAACTCGGCGGGAGGCGTTATTGGCTATCTGTCGCCGATGCACCGCTACAGCCTCACCACCGGAGCCGCTCCTCCCGCGAACGCCATCGTGCTGTTTGACGGGCAGAATACGGACCGACTGCAGAGCGTGAAGGTCACGCCGGACGGTTTGCTGGAGGTCGGGTGCGAGACGAAAGACTCGTTCCAGAACTTCACGCTGCACGCCGAATTCCGCACACCCTACATGCCCTACGCCAAGGGACAGGCTCGCGGAAACAGCGGCTTCTATCTTCAGAAGCGGTACGAGGTGCAGATCCTCGATTCGTTCGGCCTGGAACTTCAGAAAAACGACTGCGCGTCGCTCTACAAGTTCAAGGCTCCCGACGTGAACATGAGCTTCCCGCCGCTCAGTTGGCAGACGTACGACATCGATTTCGCCGCACCGCAGTTCGATGTCGACGGCCAGCGAACCGTCAAGGGGCGCATCACCGTGCGACACAACGGCGTTGTCGTTCACAACAATCTGGAATTGGAGAACAAAACGGGAGGCGGCTCGCCCGAGGGACCGAATCCGCTGCCGATCCTCTTCCAGAATCACAGCAACCCGGTCCACTTCCGCAACGTCTGGCTGATCGACCGCAACGCCACGCCGACTCCCTCCCTCGCCGCGACGAATTGCTGCGGCAGTGCAGTCCCGACTTGTGTCCCCGAAATGAAGTGCCGTAGCGGGCGCGTGAAACGTTACCGATAGCCTTCTTCTCTGTGCATGAGATCATGTTGGCGAGGCCTGTACCATTTTGGTGAGATCGACGCCTGAGTTTATCATTCAGGGGTGATCTGTACTGAAGAACGTGGGCTTCGGAAACGCCAGATGGAACATGAGGAAATTGGAGCTCTGATCAGGCATCATTACGCTGCCTGAGGGCTCAGGCCGCTGGCCGTCGAGTGCGACTGAGGTTCGGTGAAACGCGGAGCGGGGGACTTGATCTGCGCGACAGTTCGAGGGCGCACATCGTGCGCCTTTGGCGAGAGAGTAGATTTCAGACAGTTCGAAGAGTTCAAAGAAATCAAAGAGTTCAAAGAAGTCGCGCGGTAACAATCCAGTTCTAACCCCGTGGCAGACGCTGCCAGCGTCTGCGTCCACCGACGCTAGCGGCGTCGGCCACGGAGGCAGCTGGGACTTAGGGCGGTCGAAGAAGTCGAAGAGTTCAAAGAAGTCAAAGGGATCAAAACCGCCGGTTCTTTCCTTGTTCTATCTGCGTCATCTGCGAAATCTGTGGATCAAATCGGAATCATCCACAGATTTCGCAGATGACGCAGATTTGAAGACAGGAAGAGCCAAAATCAAAGAATTCAAAGGGATCAAAGAAGTCGAAGAGTTCAAAGAAGTCGCGCGGCAACAATCCAGTTCTAACCCCCGTGGCAGACGCTGCCAGCGTCTGCGTCCACCGACGCTAGCGGCGTCCGCCACGGAGGCAGCTGGGACTTAGGGCGGTCGAAGAAGTCAAAGAATTCAAAGAGATCAAAGAAGTCGAAGAGTTCAAAGAAATCAAAGGGATCAAAACCGCCGGTTCTTTCCTTGTTCTATCTGCGTCATCTGCGAAATCTGTGGATCAAATCGGAATCATCCACAGATTTCGCAGATGACGCAGATTTGAAGACAGGAGAGCCAAAATCAAAGAATTCAAAGAGATCAAAGAAATCGAAGAGTTCAAAGAAGTCGCGCCGTAACAATCCAGATCCGGCCCCCGTGGCAGACGCTGCCAGCGTCTGTAATCTCGGACGCTGGCAGCGTCCGCCACGGGGGTACTTGGGACTTTGGGTATTCAAAGAAGTCAAAGAATGCACATAGAGACACGTCTGTGAATCAGCCCGCAGTGCGTTCCGGCACTTGCCAGGAATGTCTGCTTCCCAAATTACGGCATCGATGGCGAACGGCCCGAGGGAATCGTCGTCGTGATCGGCTCGGCTTGAATGGCGTGTTCCAGCGCGACCAAGGCGTCCTGGCACGCGAGCATCGCCTTCCGCTTTTCGTTCAAGGCCAGGGCCACCGCTTTGACATCGGTATTGGCTCGTGAGAGCTTGATGATTTGGGACTTCAGTTTGTCGAAGTCCTCGTACTTGGACGTCGCGATGGCGAGTTTCGGTTTGTCGTCCGGCGGTAAGAGTGAGCTCAGGGATGCAAAACTGTCACGGATTTTTCGATCTTCCGTTGCTAACTGTGCCTCGAATTCGTCCATCTTGCGGTCGCTTTCCTCGGCGATGTGCGGCAGCAACACGACTTGGATGCGCAGGGCTCCGATCCGCGCGTCGCTGGTCAGTTTTAACACCTGCAGTTTGTTGTCGGGCGGCGAGTCGCCCTCATTGGCGGCGATACGGGACAGTGCCTCATCCATCTCCTGCAGGAGTTTCGTCGCCGGACCGAACGTCAGACGGTACGCTTTGCGATTCGAATTCTGCGTGGCCAGGTCCAGCAGTTCCTTATCGATCCGTTGAAAGTCGCCTAAGGTCTGGGCGACACGGGCCATCAATTCCACTTCCTGTGCGTTGCCACGTTCCTTCAGAAGTTTGTCGAGCTCGGTCTGCTCACGCTCGAGTGCCGCAGTTGCAGCTCGGGCTTGATCGGCGAAGGACAGCAGATCTTGCTCGCCGGCGGACATCACGGCGCTATTCTGCGCCTCGGAATTTGCGGCGAGTGCCAGTCGCATGGCATTCACGAGCGCCACCCGTTTTTCCTTGAACTTGATCTGAGCCACGGGATCGCGTTCTGCCCGGAAGAACAGAACCGTGAAAAAGAGGAGCAGCAATCCCAGAACGCCAGCGCCTATCCAAATCAGCTCTCGCGAACCATTTTTGGCAGACATGATATGAGTTTCCTATCAGAGACGAATCAATCGTATTGCGTCAATAGTGATCAAGTTGTGACTGCGGCCATCCGCCAAATCAGCCGGCACGCGCTAGCGTCCGGTTCTTTCCTACGGCTTCAAACCCCAGTCGAATCTTGTTCCGAACCGTGGGCTGGCGCCCGGCGGCTGATAACGGTTGTCAGGCCTTCACGTCGGTTGTGCCTCCGGTCCTGCAGGTGGCTTCAGGATCGGAGTCATGGTGGTGGAGGGGTGCGACGGCGAATCAATTTCGAGCTCCGGCAGAGCCACCTTGGCATAGTGACTCGTGAACACTACCGGGATAATCTCTTTCGAAATGGCCGCGTCATAGACGAGACCGAGATACTTGTGAGCCGGAGTCGAGATCCGCAGAATCCAGCGGAAGATCCACAGCCTCACTCGTTGGAGCGGTCTCAAGCCCTCGCCGGCGATGACATCTTCCTCACCCACTTCGACAATCCAACGCTCGGCGGCAATCTTGATGGCCTGGGCCGTTTGCAACTCGCGCAGGGCTTGACGAACCGACGGTTGCTCCAGGTAGCCGTACGTTGCCACGACCGAGTCAATGTCGTGCCCAATGGGGATGACCTCGTAACGGGACTTCAATTTGGCATAGGGCTGCGAAGTCTGTCGCATATGCAGAAACACGACATACGACGGCAGCACGCCATACTTCTTCAAGAAAACACGCATCACTACTGGAACGTAGTCTTCAGCCGACCTGATGGGTCTGGAACAGAGAAATACCGCGGCCCGGTCGCTCTCGACAATACGACGTCGGCCCTGAACCAGTTGCCGGGCAAAAGGGAGATTCTCCTGCATGGCAATTTCCATGTCATCGAGCATATCTCGGAGGGCAATCAACCAATCGATCTTCTTGCCGTCGCGGACTCCAAAGCGATAGAAGGCGGCACCGAGTTGCGTGCGTCCCCATTGCCAGGTGAGCATGATGACGGTCAATCCAATGGCCACCATGACGGGGAAGTATCCGCCATGCGTGAACTTCAACAGGTTGCTGGCGAAGAACGTCAGATCGATCACCAGCAACGGCGCACAAACAACGACACTGACCCAGACGGGCCAGCGCCAGCGATAAACGGCCACACAACCAAACAGCAGGGTGGTGATCCCCATCGTCGCAGTCACCGCGATCCCATAAGCGGCTGCCAGATTGCCGGCGTTGCGGAAGGACAGCGTCACGACCACGCAGCCAATAAACATCAACCAGTTGATCGCGGGCAGATAGACCTGGCCCTCGGCCTCGTGGCTGGTATAGATGACTTCAAAGCGCGGCATGAATCCCAACCCGATCGCTTGCTTGGTGATCGAGAACAGCCCCGTGATCAAGGCCTGGGAGGCGATGAATGCCGCAATCGCCGAAATACACAGGTCAACGGTCAAGATGCTGAAGTCGACCGCCTCGATACCGAAACGCGGGGTCAGCGCATAGAAGCTGTTGGCGCGCGGCGGGATCCCCTTCTCCAGCATGTATCCGACTTGTCCGGCATAGTTCAGCAGCAAACAAGGCAAGACAAACACCAGCCACGAGACCATCACGGGACGCCGCCCCGACATGGCTGCGGGCAGGCTCTCACTTTCGGAGGTGTGATCGTGATTCGAGACCGCAAAATGTCCGATGTCCGCAAACTTGGCCTCGCCACCGGTGATCGCCAGGACGACGACTCCCAGAATGACGAACGCGCCCGCACTGGGGAAGCTGACCAGGAAATGCCAACCCAGCAACGGGTTGATGGCTTCGAACACCTCGGGGTGCCGAAAGATCCAGGGCAGCCCTTTGATGGCGATCCAGGGGAACCAGACCAGCAACATGAACCAGCCGAAGAATCCACCGATCTTACTGGTACCGCGCCATTGGGCTTTGAACATGACGAACAGGCAGATCAGGGTCACCACGATGGCCGGGGTTTCCCCCAGCGGTTCAAATGCGCCGAGCATGCTGATGGGCGGCGTAATGATGCCGTCAGCCGCGAGCAACCCCGCAGCCGCGACGACCAGGTAACCCAGCAGCGTCACGCCCGCAATCTTACCCGTGTATCCGAGCAGCAGGCTCCAGAGCGCGAACGTGCCCCCTTCACCGCGATCATCCGCACGCATCACCAACAGGTCGTATTTGACGGTCAGAAAGATCAGCGCCCAAAACACCAGGCTCAGCCCGCCGAGCAGATCGGTGCGGCTCAGCAAGTCTGGACCACCCTGCTGCAGCAACGCGGCAAGCTGGTCTGGGGGCAAGTGATGATTCTTCAGCAGAATGGCCTCGCGCGTGATCTCCATCGTCGTGTAGAGCACGGAGGTCCCGATATCGCCATAGACAGTTCCCGTGGCTTCACGAATACGCACCCACAGGCTGCGTGGTGGCGGATCAATTTTGCCGATCGGTTCTGGACTCTCCATAGGGCCTCGGGGTTCGGATGAATCGCCGGATGGCACACTGCTTGTACTATTCATGAAAAATTGCAATCCACGGTACTTCAAGCCGGCTCGCCAAGACCAGGGTACTGGCGGCCGCTTGAGTGGTAAGTCAATGCTTCGAATTGTAGTGGAGCGTGCGTTTTCTGAACATCGCCAAGGGGTTTGGTCCATTTCGACACGCGATTCGAAAAGGCGAATTTGGCCAACACCCGACGGTGGGTTATGATGGACCCTGTGTTCTGGCACACGCGGACTATTCCGGGTGTCAATCGAAACAAAGAGAACTCAAAGTATGTGGCGGAACATTGCAGAGTCGGATTGGAAACGGCTTAGTAAGCTGAAACCGCTGGTGCTGGATCGCCTGTGCCACCGGATCCTCGAGGAAATTGCCGTGGCTGCCGCGGATTCCGGCTCATACTACGACCGCTACCTCGCCATATTTGATATTGTCCAAAAGCGTGACCGGGAGATCGCGGACGCATTCGACGAACTGAGCAGATCGAAGGCATATGAGCGCCTGGGCGTGATGCGATCTCTGAACCTGATCTCCGACGAGGAGTTTTCAGGGTTCTCAAAAGAGACTCAAGAGATCGTTAAACTCTTTGGCGGGTAACATGGGTGCCAGGTGATTTCGACATCGCTGTGGGATTCATTGCAGTTCCTCGATCCCGTATGGGGTTACTGAGAGCGGAGGTCAATGCGTGCTGGACGATGCGTGGTCAAGATGGATTGCCGAGGCCAATGAGACACTCGCTGCGTATGGCGATTGCGAAGCACGCTGGTGGTCGTTTGGGCCGCCGTGTAATCACTTCAGACTCGTCATTGGCGAACCGACCGGGAAGAATGTCGCCATCATGCTGTTTCATACGAAATACTTGGCCGGCCCGACCGACTGGCCCCATCAACGGCTCAAAGTCAGTCGGGATTTGAATTCGAGCGAAACTTGGTCGGATTGGCGTTTTCACCTCGAAGACGCTGCTGCAGGGTTTCGTGCCGAGTCTGCGACATTCTGTTGGTCCCAGGACATTGATGTGATGGATGAACACAAATGGCTCGTGTGGCGTCCCCCCCCAGCAGTCTGATCGCCCCGCTGGAAATGAGATTCACCGTGAGGTCCAGGAATTGAATTCAGATGCCTTCAACATTCGAACAGACATTGACGCCGCAATGGGTGAAGCGACGGCGGCAAAGTTATCCGTCTTATTTGTCCACGTGAGTTGGGCACCCATGAATCGACAGCGTGACCTGTTTCTTCGATTTGCCGCAGTTTGTAAAAACAAATATCCCGGCGTGATCTGTTTTCGATATATCGATTTTACGGACGTGAGTGGAGACTATCCGCAGCTCTTCTCGCTCCCCGGTTGGGCCGAGCTTCGGCAACAGCGTGGCGGTGATGCGCTGATCCATGGCTACGGCGAACTGGTCTGGATGGATCACGGCGATGTGGTCCATGTCGAGCGACCTTTGAACTACAAGGATGAAACGGAATTGATCGCTAAAACCGACTCGCTGTTCTCGATGAGTATTGGGACACAACAAACGGGTTAATTCGGAGTTCAGCAAGGTAGGTCAGGCTGTGCGTGACGCTCCCGTATTTACGGCTCAAGTCAACAACGTCAGGCACAGCCCGACCTACGTGCATCTTTCAAAAGACAGAAGGAGCTACTCATCACAGCGACATTGAAACTCTCCGTGACAGGCCTGGCAGTGTTACTCGGCTGGTGCCTCGTGACCACCTTCGCGGCCGAAGGGAATGCTGTACCGGCTGGTAAGAAGAGCCTGGGCGGCTCGGGGGAAATGATTCAACTGGAATTGCCGGAGGCCTCGCGGATGTTGGCCGGTATTGAGGTGCATGGATCCCGCTATGGAACGCCCGCGCCGCCGATGGAGAAATTTCTGATCTACATCCTGAATGAGGATCTGTCGAAAGTGGTGGCCGTGGAGATGGCGCCGTACTCGTTGTTTGAACGTGGCGAGGAGCGCTGGGTGGCGATCAAGTTTGAGAAGGCGATCGAGTTCCCCAAGAACGGGTGGCTGGCCGTGGACTTTCGAGCGGGGCGGACCAAGGGGGTCTATGTCAGTTATGACAAGGAGAGCGGCCGGAAGCGGTCCAAGACCGGGCTGCCCGGGATTGCGGCCAGCGACGTGGATTTTGACGGCAACTGGATGATCCGGCCGATCGTTGCTCCGTGACGATGGCCGAGGGGAGATTCATTCATACGCGCGGGTCCAATATCTGTGTAGCGGAATCTCGTAAGAGTTCCGCCGAAGTCTGCAGACGCCCGGGCGGAACTCTTACGAGATTCCGCTACCCCAATCGCGACTAACTCCCCACGGCGACGTCCTTGACCACCGGCGGCTTGCTGGCTCCCGTCCCATCAAACATTTGGAATTGGATGTGTCGCACGCCGGCAGCGGACTTTTGGGTCTTCAGGCCAATTTGCCGCAGGACGCGTTGCACCAGTGGAGCATCGATGTCGACCGTGAAGGTGATTTGCAGCGGTTGGCCGCCGAGACCGCCGGTGACCGTGCCCAGTTGTGTTTTGCCGAGCAGGAGATTTCCGTGCAACGCCTTCAGCTTGTCGGTGCCGCGACCGGAGGCGAACACCAGCAGGGTATCGGGTGTCTTGATTGTGGTGGGATCGATCGTGACGACGATCCGGTTGTTGATGAAGTTAGTCGAATCTTGATCGGAAACGATCGCGCCGGCATCGATCCTTCCGCTGTGTCCGTTGGGGAAGGTCCCCGTGCCGGAAGACGTCTGGATCCGCGGTGCGTCGGGGGTGTCGGTGACTTGAATCGTAAAGACCTTGTCGACGCTCAAGCCACCTGCGTCTGTCGTGCGGACTCGGATGGAGTAACTGGCTTGAGTCTCAAAATCGAGGCTTTGCGACGTGCTGAGGCTGTTGCCCGAGATGACGAATGCCGCGTTCCCCGCGTCACCCGTTCCGGAGACCAGCGTGTAGGTGAGTGTATCGCCGACATCGGGGTCGGTGCTGGACAAGGTGCCGATGAAGGTATTCGCGGGCTCGTTCTCGGCGACGGTATTATCCGACAACGCGAGTGCGGCGGGAGTCTCGTTGACGTTAGTGGCGTTGATGGTGAACGCCTTCTCGAGCATCAGTCCGCCCGAGTCGGTTGTTCGAATCCGGACCGTGTATGTCGGCTGAGCTTCGAAGTTCAGCGACTGGCTGGTTTTTAAGGTGTTACCAACAAGTTGGAAGAACGAGTTATCGTCGCTGCCGCTGCCCGTGACCAGTGCGTAGGTGAACGTGTCGTCGGTGTCGGCATCGACCGTGGTCAGATTTCCGATGGAGGTCCCGATGTTCTGGTTTTCAGCGACCGAGTTACCCGAGAGTGCCAGGCCAGTGGGGGCGGCATTTTGCCGGATGGCCGTGATCGTAAAGGACCGGTTGAGTTTCAACCCGGCGTGGTCAGTGACCCGCACGAGGATCGAGTACGTGGCCTGGTCCTGGAAGATCAACGGCTGGCTTGTACGAAGACTATTGCCCACGATCTGGAAGAACGCGTTGTCGGTGCTGCCGCCACCCGCGACCAGCGAGTACGTGAGGGCCTCACCAGAATCCGGATCGGTGCTGGACAGAGTGCCGACGACCGTTCCGGCCGGCTGCTTCTCCAGGACCGTGTCGGCCGATAAGGCGAGTCCCGTGGGGGCCTCGTTGACATCGGTGACGGTGACCGTGAAGGATCTGGTCAGGGTCAATCCGGCCAAATCAGTCGTCTGGACCAGCACCGAGTAGCTGGACTTGGCCTCGAAGTTCAACGGCTGCACGGTTTGCAGCAGATTGCCGTCAACTTGGAACAGGCTGTTATCTGTATCGCCAGGGCCCGAGACGAGGGAATACGTGAGCGTATCGGGGGCATCCGCATCGGTGCCGATCAGGAGGCCGACGGTCGTTGCGGCCGGCTGGTTCTCGGCCACGGTGTTGGAAGACAGGATCAGATTTATGGGAGCCTCGTTCACGTTAGTGGCACTAATGGTGAACGATTTCTCGAGGGTCAGTCCGCGGAGATCGGTCGTTCGAATGCGAACGGCGTAACCGGATTGGACTTCGAAATTCAATGGCTGCGCCGTTTGCAGTTGGTTGCCGACAATCTTGAAGCTGGCGTTATCGGCACTCCCAGTGCCGGTGACCAGGGTGTAGATAAATGATTCCCCGGCATCTTGATCGGTGGTGGAGAGCGTGCCGACTGGCGTTCCCGCGGGCTGATTTTCCGGGACGGTATTGCCGGAGACCGCGAGAATCGTCGGGGCTTCGTTGACGTCAGTGACGGTGATCGTATACGTCTTCTCGAATGTCAGCCCGCCGAAGTCGGTGGTACGAATGCGGATGAAGTACGTGGACTGGGCTTCGAAGTTCAGGGGTTGGGCCGTGCGCAAGGCATTGCCGACGATCTGGAAGAAGGCATTATCGGTGCTGCCCGAACCCGAGACCAGAGTATAGGTGAACATGTCCCCGGCATCCGGATCGGCGGTGGTGATGGTCGAAACCTGTATTCCGGAAAGGGGGCTTTCGGCAATTGTCGTGGTCAATAGCGTGAGGTCGGTGGGAGCCTCGTTCACGTCGGTGGCGGTGATGACGAAGGTTTTGTCGAACGTCAGCCCGCCCAGGTCGGTTGTGCGGATGAGGATCGAATACGCGGATTGGGCTTCGAAGTTCAACGGCTGAGTCGTTCGCAGCGAGTTGCCGACGATCGCGAACAAGGTGTTATCAGTGCCGCCGGGGCCCGCAACCAAGGTGTAAGTGAAGGTGTCTCCGGCATCCGGATCGACTCCGGACAACGTACCGACCCCGGTTCCGGCCGGCTGATTCTCCGCGACGGCAGACGGCGCCAGTCCGAGGCCAGTCGGTGTTTCGTTGACGTTAGTGGCAGTGATAGTGAACGTGTTCTCCGTCGTCAGTCCGCCGAGATCGGTCGTGCGAATGCGGATCGAATAGGTGGGCCGGACTTCGAAGTTCAGCGGTTGTGCGGTCTGCAGAGTGTTGCCGACGATCTGGAAGGAGGCGTTATCGCCACTCCCCGTGCCTGCAACCAGGGTGTAAGTGAACGTGTCGCCGGCATCCGGGTCCGTACTGGACAAAGTGCCGATGCCGGTTCCGGCCGGCTGGTTCTCCGCAACTGTATTGGTTGACAACGCCAGACTCGTTGGCTTCTCGTTCACATCCGTCGCCGTGACGGTAAACGTGTTCTCAAAGCTCAGCCCGCCGCTGTCGGTGGTGCGGATGCGTACCGAGTATGTCGCCTGAGCTTCGAAGTTCAGCGGCTGTGCGAGTCGCAGAGTTGTGCCGGCGATCTGGAAGCGGCTGTTATCGGCGCTGCCCGTGCCGGAAACCAGGGAGTACGTGAACGCCTCGCCGGAATCCGGATCAGTCGTGGACAAGGCTCCGACCAATGTTCCGTCAGGTTGATTTTCCGCGACCGTGCTGGCAGACAGCGCGAGATCGGTCGGGGTTTCGTTGACGTTCGTGGCGGTGATCGTGAAGGATTTCTCGGAGTTCAAGCCACCGAGGTCGGTGACGCGGACGCGGATGGTGTAGGCCGCTTGAGCTTCGAAGTTCAGCGGCTGTGTTGTCCGCAGCACATTGCCGACAATCTGGAATGAACCGTTATCGGTGCTGCCCGACCCGGCGACTAATCCATAAGTCGCCGTGTCGCTGGCGTCAGGGTCGGTGCTGGTCAAGAGGCCGACGGTGGTTCCAACTGGCTGGTTCTCGGCAATGGTCGTGGGCGACAGTACCAGCGCGGTGGGAGTCTCATTGACATCAGTGGCCGTAATCGTGAAGGCTTTGCTGATCGACAGTCCGCCGGAGTCCGTGCTACTGATACGGATGGAGTAAGTGGACTGGGCTTCGAAGTTCAGCGGTTGAGTCAGACGCAGGGAATTCCCGACGAGTTGGAAGTAGGCGTTGTCGATGCTGCCGCCGCCGGAGGTCAGGCCATAGGTAAACGTGCTACCGGCATCGGGGTCGGTCGTGGACAATGTGGCGACAGTCGTTCCCGCGGGTTGATTCTCGGCGATGATGGCTGCCGACAGGGCCAGGTTGGTCGGGGTTTCGTTCTCATTCGTGACATTGATCACCAGGCCGCGTGATGTCGCATGGGTCGGTGTCAAGGAGTCCGTCACGTTGACCGTCACGTGGTATTGATTGTCGGTCCCTTGATCGAGCGGCGTCTCGAAATTCGGACTGTTGATGAAGGTCAGGCTGCCAGTCGCGGAGTCGATGTTGAACAACGCCGCATCGGGGCCGGTTAAGGTCATCGTCAGCGAATTGCCCAGGCTATTGTTGGCACCGACCACCAGGAGCACCGTCGACGCAGGCGTGTTTTCGACCACGTCTGCGGTGCCGTTACCCGTGAGCACCAGCGGGTCATCATCGGTGATTATGACGGTGGCTGTCTGACTGGCAGGAGTGCCATTCAATGTGATGTCGGGATCGTGAGCCCCAAATCCCAGCAGTGTCACGACCACGGTTTCGGTGCCTTCCAGAACGGCATCATTGAAGACCGTCACATCCAGATCGACGGTCGTCTGGCCGGCGAGAATCGTGGCCGTTCCAGTCAGCGCGACATAGTCACTGCCGGAGATGGCGGTGCCGCCGATCGAGTACGTGACTACGGTGTTCGTCGAACTGGGGGCCGTTTGTGAGATGCGGAATTTGCCGTTCGTGGGAGTGTTGGTCTCGGCCCCGTCCGCGACTTGGGTGATTGATACGATGGCCGCATCATTGTCGGTAATGGTACCAGTGCCGGTGTCACTCAGGATGACGGTGCGGCTCCCGAGCACGGTCAGCGCACTCAGGGCTGCGGTAAAGGTCTCGCTGGCTTCGACGAGGCCGTCGTCGTTGAGCGTTACGCTGACCGATTGACTGGTCTGTCCCGCGAGCAACGTCACCTGCTGGGACGTGCTGACATAGTCGGTCCCCCCGCCGGTCGCGGTGCCGTTGGTGAATGTCACATTGATGATGACGTCGATGTCCAGGGCCTTGTCGGTTGCGAGGTTGAACACGAGCACCCCGGCATCCTCACTGGCCGTCACGTTGTCGAGGGTGAAGGTGGCGGTGTCGTTGTCGTTAATCAGGCCGGTGGCGGTATCGCTGAGACTCACGCTGCGGTTACCCAGTGGCGTAGTCGTGCCCAGGGCCACGGTGAATGTTTCGCTGGCCTCCACCACACTGTCGTTATTGAGTGCGACGTTCACTGTCTGGCTGGTCTGTCCCGCCAAGAACGTAATGTGCTGCACCGTGCTGGCATAGTCGGCGCCGCCGGTGGCCGTTGCATCGGTGAAGGTGACATCCACGATGACATCGATATCGAGAGGCCTGCTGGTCGCCAGCGTAAAGGCCATCGCTCCGGCACTTTCACTGACCGTCACATCGTTAATCGTGAAGGTCGCCGTATCGTCGTCGAGGATGGTAGCGGTCGCCGTATCGGTGAGATCTACGCTGCGGTTGCCGAGTGCCGTGCCGGTCCCCAACTGGGCGGTGAATGTCTCGGTGGCCTCCACCACGTTGTCATTATTGAGTGGCACGCTTACCGACTGTGTGGTCTCGCCGGCGAGGAACGTAATATGTTGGAACGTGCTGGCGTAATCGATCCCGCTCCCGGTGGCCGTACCACCTGTGAATGTCACATCCACAACGACAGTGATGTCGAATGCCTTGTCAGTCGAGAGATTAAAAATCAGAACTCCGGTACTCTCATTGGCGCTGACGTCATCAATAGTGAACGTGGCCGCGTCGTTGTCGGTAATGGTACCCGTTCCGGTATCATTCAGGTTCAACGTGCGGGTACCGAGGTTCGTCGCCGTGCTCAACGTTGCGGTGAACGTTTCGGTGGCTTCCACCAGATTGTCGTCGTTCAACGACAAGGTGACCGTCTGATCGGTCTGGCCCGCCAGGAACGTGATGTGCTGCGTCGTGCTGGCATAATCCGTTCCGCCGCCGATAGCCGTGACATCGGTGAACGTCACGTCGATGACCACATCAATGTCGAGGGCCCGGTCGGTCGCCAGCGCGAATGTCATCGTTCCGGCGCTCTCATTGGCCGTGACGTTGTTGATCGTAAACGTGGCGAAGTCGTCGTCGAAAATCGTGACTGTCGCTGTCAAATTGGCCGAGGCACTATTCAACGCGATGTCCGGATCGTGGGCCCCGAGCGAAGTCAACGTTACCACGACGGTCTCGTTTGCTTCCATGAACCCGTCGTCGATCACCGCCACGTCGATATCAGCCGTCGTCTGGCCGGCCAAGATCGTGACCGCTCCCGACAGGGTGGCGTAATCGCCGCCGGCGGTGGCCGACCCGGCGATCGAATAGTTAACCACAGTGTCGGTCGTACTGATTGCCGTCTGCGTGACGCGGAACCTGCCGTCGATCGGTGTAGTCCCCTCAGTGGCATCGAGGAATTTCGCGATCGAGACCTTGGCCGTGTCGTTGTCCGTAATGTTGATGGTCGCGTCCAGATTGGTCGACACGGAATCCAGCGTGATATCGGAATCATGGGCCCCGAAGCCGGTCAGCGTCAAGTCGACCGTCTCGGTCCCTTCGACGATCGCATCGTTCAGCACAGTCACATTGATGTCGGCGGTAGTCTGTCCGGCCGTAATCGTCACGCTCCCCGTCAGTGTCGTGTAATCCTTCCCGACTCCGGGTGTGGCCGTGCCGCCAATCGAATAGAAGACCACGGTGTCAGTCGAACTGATCGCGGTCTGCGTCACGCGGAACTTGCCGCTGGTCGGCGTGTTCGTTTCCGCTCCATTCGTGATGGACGCGAGCGACACCGTGGCGGTGTCGTCATCGGTGATGTTGACTGTCGCCGCCAGGTTGGCTGCATCCAGGGAGATATCGGGATCGTGCGCGCCTAAACTGCTCAGCGTCAGGATGACCGTTTCGGTGGCTTCCACGCGGGCATCGCCGAGCACCGTCACATCAATGTCGGCGGTGGTCTGGCCGGCGGTAATCGTTACGGTTCCCGTCAGCGTGGTGTAGTCGTTACCCGCCCCCGTGACAGCGGTACCACCGATGGAATAGTTGACGACGGTATCGGTGGTACTAATTGCCGATTGAGTGACCCGGAATTTGCCCGCCGTCGGCGTGGCCGTCTCGGCCCCGTCGAGGATCTTCGCGACCGACACCGTGGCCGTATCAGTGTCAGTAATGTTCAACGAGGCACTCGGGTTAGCGGGCGCGCTCAGGTTCGAGAAGACGGTGGTCGCGGCTCCGGCAAACCCGTCTAATGTATACATTCGGAAGCCGAAGACATCTCCGGCATTCACCGAAACGACCGCTGATCCACTTTGAATCGAGGCTCCCGAAGTGCTGTAACCAGGCAAGATCGTGGCGACTCCGTTGAGCAAGTACAGCGGATAGTCCCATTGAGCGCCATCAGTGGTGGAGTAGGCCCAGGAGAAACTGACCGTTCCGTTCGCTGGGATCGAGTGCGTGTAATCCATGTTCCCGGCGGAACTGCTGTTCCCGGAAGTCAAGGAAATCGAAGTCGGTGCGTTCGTGGTGAATGTTCCGCCCGCGTTCGTGCTGGGGAACCAGGTGGCTGTCGCGTAGGTCCCTTGAAAACCACTGGAAACGATCGCCTGAATCGAGATCTGTGGATCGCCGGTGACACTGGTCAGCGTCACCGAGACGGCCTCGGTCCCTTCGAGGATCGCATCATTGAGTACGGCCACAGTAATGTCGGCGGTGGTCTGGCCGGCGAGGATCGTGACGGATCCCGTCAGCGTCGTATAATCCGTTCCGGCCACGGCAGTTCCCGAGATCGTATAGTTCACGACGGTGTTCGTGGAACTGACCGCCGACTGTGTCACTCGGAACACGCCATCCGTCGGTGTGTTGGACTCGACCCCGTCGAGAAGCTTGGCGAGGCTGATGGTTGCCGTGTCATTGTCGGTAATGTTCAGGCTGGTACTGGTATAGGCGGTCGAGACAAAATTCGAGAACACGGTCGTCGCCGCTCCGTTGTTCCCGTCTGTGGTCGCCATCCGGAGCCCGAAGGTGAAATCGCTCACGTTCACGGGGATCACAGCCGTTCCGCTCTGGGTGGTCGCTCCGCCTATGCTGTAACCGGGCAAGATCGTCGCGACGCCGTTGAGCAGATATTGTGGATAATCCGCTGCAGCGCTGTCGGAGGTCGTGTAGCTCCAGGCGAAGCTGATGGAACCCGGGGCGCTGATGATGTGGATGTAATCGCTGTTGCCGGCGACACCGACGTTTCCAGAAGTCAGGGAGATGGAAGCGGGAGCGCCAGCCGTATTGACGGACCCCGCGGGACCCCCGAAGAAAGTCCAGAAGCCCGGGGCGAAGAGCCCTTGAAAATCATTGGACGGGGTCCCGGAGACCACGATCATCGGATCTCCAATCACACTGGCCGGCGTCACCACGACCGTTTCGGTCCCTTCCACGACGGCATCATTCAGCACCGGAACGACGATGTCGGCCGTGAGTTGTCCGGCCAGGATCGTCACGGTGCCGGACAGGGTCGTGTAATCGTTGCCGGCCCCGGGTGTGGCGGTTCCCCCGACCAGGTAATTCACGATGGTATCCGTCAGACTGGTGGACGACAGCGTGGCTCGGAACAAGCCATTCGTCGGCGTGCTGGTCTCGGTCCCGTCGGTGACCTTCACGATAGACAGGGAGATCGCTCCATTGGCGAGAATCACCAGTTCATTCGAGGTCGAGTCAGTCGCTTCCGCACCCGACTTATCGACGATCAGAGTTTGAACTTCATAGGTCTGGCCGACGGTCAGGGCCGGCAGCAAATTATCAGCGAGCGTCCAGGTGCTGCCATCATTGGTGGTGGCCAAATAATGGGGAGCAGTCAGCGTGGTGCTCGAAGCCGTCGGATTGCCGCCGACTGCCGCGAGAGTGTTCGTGACTGTGATCCCGTTGTCGTAAGTGATCCGGACCAGGCCGCCGATCAGATAGTCGCCGGTTACAAAATTGGTACGAGCCTCGTTCAAGACATAAATGTCCCAGGAGAAAGATTCACCGGGATTAAAGTCGCTAAACGTCAAGCTCAGCAGGTCGGTCCGGGTCCGCACGTCCTGATCGTTGAACGAGTTGTCACTGGTCGGCGAGAGCAATCCCGTCGCGGCAGCTCCCGAGAGGGCGATAAAGTCGCCGTTACTGGAGTCTGTCATAAAGCAGCCGCCGTTCACCGAGCCGGGCACCAGCAGATCCATGCGCACGATATTCGCTGTGGACGATACGGAATTCGAGAGCGTAAATGAACCGGTTCCCTGGCTTGTTCCGCCCAGTTGCCCGTCGGCCAGTAACGTCGCGGAATCGTTGCCAAATAGTGCCGGCAGGCGGACATACACGTCTGCTCCCGACTCACTGACTGTGCCTGTCAGGGCGGGGGTGGTGTCGCTGGTCGACGTGGGAGTGACGGTGACAATCGGCGTCACGGTAGAGAACGCGCCATTGTCTTTCCAGTCCCACCCAATCATCCCCAGGACTCGCAGGTCGTTCCGCGTCACCACGCCGACGACACCACTCGCCAGGGTTGGATCCATCACGCCGATGTTCACCGTGGTAATGTCATCCGATTTAAAGTGGCTGGCTTGATTCCCATCGCCCACACCGACTCCTGTGGACATCGGAATGTCACCCGTTGTCAGGCCTGAGACTCCGGGTTTTCCAGCGAATGCCGAGACATTGAATTGTCCGTCATAAAAGACCTGCGTGGGGACCGCCGCACCCGTATTGAGAATGCGCGGGGCGGTCGAGAAACTGCCTCCCTGGCCGGGGGCCAGCCGGAACAGGTCCATCGGGGCCGGGATGATGGTGGTCGAAATGCTATTGTCGACGTAGTAGTCGACGGCGTCCACAGCGCTGACGAATCCCAGGGCGTGGCCGATTTCGTGCAACGCGACCGCTCGGAAGTCGTACGCACCACTGGTGACCCCATTAGAGCTATCGAGGTCAAACGAAAAACCACTGTTGAAGCTGATCGAAGCGTCGATGATGAGGCTCGAGTTGATCACCGAGACGTCGCCGGGGACGTTTGTAAAGCCCAGCGCCATGGCATTCGCGCGATTGACGTCCATGGCGGTCTGGCCGGCAAATTGAATGGCGGGCAGTCCCGCAGCCGTATTGAAGGTCAGACCGGCGACCGACGGCAGCGAGTTCACCAGAGACTCATCTTTGGAAGCATCCTGGATTAACGCGTCGCGGATGTCGCTATACAGAAAGAAGGAATCGACCGATCCCGTACTGCCGAGCACATTGGCGGGAAACGATGCTCCGGAAAGATCCTTCGTACCGAACTCGGCATCGATGTAAACCGTGATCGGATCGGAAAATTGCGTTTCCCAAAATGACGCGGCACCCTCAAATGCAGCAATCGCAGCCGGATTGAGGGCGAGCTGCGGCCCGTAGTTCAACACGATGTTGAACGTGCCCGGCTGATTCTGGATCACCGTGCTGATATTCGAACCACCTGGGCCATTGAGCCCGCCGGTAGTCCCATTCAGGTCCGAAGGTCTCACTGTTCCCTGGTGGCTTTGATACAGCATATAGGTATCGGGGGCCACTTGCTGCGAGATCACAATCGGATCATTGGTGTCCAGATCGATCGACGATCCGGACAGCAGGACGCGGTCCTCCAGGACTTGAATGGCCTGTGTGCCGAGATTCCTGAACCGCTCACGCCGCGTGAGACGTTGGCGGCGGCCTCGTAACAGGCTATGGAAAAACAATTGAGCGTATTGCAAATATCCGCATCGGGAGTTACCGCAAGAGTGTAAAGACACGGTGTGAGTTTCCTTGAGCGTTGGTCAGAAACGTCGTCCGAATACGTGATTGCGTGTCACTAAGTGAACCGCCAGATAGATGTGGCGATCTGTGGCCGATCTGATACGACAATCAGATAGACAAATGGAGAAACCGGGATGATCGTACAGGCCGCGCGAGTGAAAGAGAATTCAATTCTTCACAAAAAACCCGCATTGCTCAACGAATGCGCCCCGGATCTCAAGAATGATAACGAGCGTATACACAATCCCCCAAGTAATGTGCAGAATAGTGCTACCGCGGATTCACTTGACGCTGGCGCGATCGAAATCGCGTGATGAGGGACGACAGCGTGGGGGTCTGGGAGGCCTAGGGGTGACGGGGTAATGTTGTATCCCGCACGACCTCGGTTCTGTTTTGACGTTCGGACTTGCAGCTCCGGCTTTGAACTAACCCCCCACTGCGACATCTCGAACCACCGGCGGCTTGCTGGCCCCCGTGGCGTCGAAGATCTGGAATTGAATGTGTCGCACACCCGCCGCAGACTTTTGGGTCTTCAGGCCGATTTGCCGCAGCAGGCGTTGTACCAGCGGCGCTTCGATGTCTGCGGTGAAGGTGATCTGCAGGGGTTGGCCGCCGAGACCTCCGGTCACGGTCCCCAATTGCGTCTTGCCCAACAGCAGCAGGCCGCGGGAGGCCTTCAGGCTGTCAGTACTCCTGCCCGAGGCGATCACAAACAGTTTGTCCGGTGGCTTGATACTGCTGGACTGAATTGTGACGACCAGTCGATTGTTCTTGAAGTTCGTCGAGTCCTGATCCGTCACCGTGCTGCTGGAGTCAATGGGGCCGATGTGCCCATTCGGCAGCCGGCCGGTCCCGGATGCCAGCGTGATTTGCGGGGCATCAGGGGTGTCGGTGACGCCGATCGTAAAGACTTGCTCGGTACTCAGGCCGCCGGCATCTGTCGATCGCACGCGAACGGAGTAGCTGGCTCGAGTTTCGTAATCGAGGATCTGCGACGTGGTGAGATGATTCCCCGAGATGCCGAATGCCGCATTCCCAGTGTCACCAGTCCCCGAGACCAGGCTATAGGTCAGCGTACTGCCCGCATCCGGATCAGTGCTGGAGAGCGTACCGATGACGGTTCCCGCCGGCTGGTTCTCCGCGATGCTGTTGTCAGACAGGGTGAGGTCGGTTGGCTCTTCGTTGATGTTGGTCGCCGTGACGAGGTAGGCTTTCTCCACGTTCAAGCCACCGCTGTCGGTGGTCCGCACGCGGATGGAGTACGTGGACTGGGCTTCGAAGTTCAGGACCTGGGATGTTCGCAGAGTGTTCCCGGCGATCTGGAAGAACGAGTTATCATTACTACCCGTCCCCGAGACCAGCGTGTAGGTCAACGTGTCGCCCGCATCCACATCGGTGCTGGACAACGTGCCGATGAAGGAGCCCACGGGTTGATTCTCGGCGATGGTCGCGGCGGACAGGGCCTGATTGGTCGGTCCCTCATTGACATTAGTGAGCGTGATCGTGAACGATTTGTCGAAGGTTAATCCCTCGCCGTCTGTCGTCCGCACACGAATCGAGTACGTCGGTTGAGCTTCAAAATCGAGCGGCTGGGAGGTCCGCAGACTGTTGCCGAGAATTCGGAACAGTGCGTTATCGTTGCCGCCTGCTCCCGAGGCGAAGGCATAGGTAAACGTATTGCCGAGATCGGGATCGGTGGTGGAGAACGTCCCGATACTCGTTCCCGCAATCTGATTTTCGGCGACCGACGCGGCGGACAGGACGAGACTGGTCGGCGCTTCATTCACGTTGGTGACGATGATCGTGAACGATTTGTCGAAGGTCAATCCGCCGCGGTCAGTCACGCGGACCAGGACCGCATACGTGGGCTGAGTATCAAAGTCGAGCGGCAGGCTCGTTTGCAGCGTATTGCCGAAGATCTGGAAGAACCCGTTATCGTTGCCCCCGGTCCCCGAGATCAGCGAATAGGTGAGCGAATCTCCAATATCCTGATCGCTCCCGATGAGCGTGCCGACCGTGGTTTCCGCGGGTTGATTCTCGGTGACAGTATCGGCCGACAAGATCAAATTCGTCGGCTTCTCATTCACATCGAGAGCCGCAATCGTAAATGTCTTTTCAACACTCAGCCCGCCGACATCAGTCGTGCGGATGCGAATGAAGTATCCAGACTGAGATTCGAAGTCGAGCGGTTGCGCGGTCTGCAACGCATTACCCACAATCTGAAATCGCGCATTATCGGTGCTGCCTGATCCCGAGACCAGCGTGTAGGCGAACGTGTCACCGAGATCGGGGTCGGTGGTCGACAGTTGCCCGACCGCTGATCCTGCCGGCTGGCTTTCCGCAACGGTGCTGGCGGAGAGGGCCAGGTTCGTCGGGGTTTCATCGACGTTAGTGACATGAATAGTGTAGATCTTCTCGAAGGTCAGGCCGCCGAAGTCGGTCGTGCGGACGCGGATCGAGTACGCGGCATGCGTTTCGAAGTCCAGCGGTTGCGCAGTGCGCAACGTATTTCCAACAATCTGGAAGAAGGCGTTATCGGTGCTGCCTGTTCCCGAGACCAGCGTGTAAGTGAACGTGTCGCCGGCATCCGGATCGGTACTGGACAAGGTACCGACTGCGGTCACCGACGGCAGGTTTTCCGCGACCGTGGAACCAGACAAGGCAGAATCGGTGGGAGTGTCATTCGTATTGGTCGCGGTGATGATGAGCGTTTTTTCGACGGTCAGTCCACCGAGATCTGTCGCGCGGAGGCGGATTAAGTATGTGGCCTGGGTTTCGAAGTTCAGCGGCTGGGATGTCCGCAGCGAGTTGCCGACCACCTGGAACGAGCCATTATCAGCACTGCCGGCACCTGCGACCAAGGCGAAGGTGAGGCTGTCGCCGGAATCGGGATCGAGGCCCGACAACGTCCCCACCGTAGTTCCCGCGGGTTGATTCTCGGCGACCGTAGACGAAGACAAGCCGAGATCCGTCGGCGCCTCATTCACATCGGTGGCCGTGATCGTCACGGTTTTCTCAAACGTCTGCCCGCCGAGGTCGGTCGTGCGAACTCGGATCGAGTACACGGCCCGGGCTTCGAAATTCAGCGGCTGCGCTGTCTGCAGCGAATTACCGACAATCTGGAACGCGGTGTTATCAGTACTCCCAGAGCCCGTCACCAGGCTGTAGGTGAACGAGTCTCCGGCATCCGGATCGGCACTGGAGAACGTGCCGACGGCTGTTCCGGCTGGCTGGTTTTCTGAGACCGTCGTGCCCAGCAAGTTCAGGTTAGTCGGCCTTTCGTTGACGTCGGTCGCCGTGACGGTGAAAGTATTTTCGAACGACAATCCGCCAGAGTCGGTCGTGCGAATGCGGACGGTGTAGGTGGGCTGCGTTTCGAAGTTCAGCGGTTGCGCGGTCCGCAATGTATTGCCAATGATCTGGAACAAGGCGTTATCAGTGTTACCCGCACCTGTGACCAGCGTGTAGATGAACGTATCACCGGAATCGGGGTCGGTGGATGACAGATCGCCGACCAATTTGCCCGCGGATTCATTTTCCGCGACCGTGTTGCCAGCCAGGGCGAGGCCCGTGGGCGTTTCATCCAAGTTAGTGGACGTGATGGTCAGGATCTTGTCGAACGTCAAACCGGCGAGGTCGGTCGCGCGGACCCGAATGGAGTAGGCCGACTGCGCTTCGAAGTTCAGCGGCTGGGCGGTCTTCAGGGCATTGCCGACGATCTGGAAGAGGCCGTTATCGGTGCTGCCCGTCCCCGTGACGAGGCTGTACGTAAATGATTCGCCGGCATCGGGGTCGGTGCTGGATAGCGTGCCGACGGGGGTTCCTGCCGACTGGTTCTCGGGAACGGTCGTGCCCGACAATCCAATGTCGGTCGGGGCTTCGTTCAGGTTGGTGGCCGAGATGACGAAGGATTTGTCGACGGCCAGTCCACCCGAGTCTGTCGTGCGGATCCGAATGTTATAAGTGGACTGGGCTTCGAAGTTCAGCGGCTGAGCCGTTCGCACCTGATTGCCGACGATCTGGAAGAATCCATTATCGGCGCTGCCGACACCGGGGGTCAGCCCATATGTAAAGGTGTCGCCACTATCGGGGTCGGTCGTGGACAAAGTACCGATCGGAGATCCCGCCGGCTGGTTCTCCGCAATCGTGTTAATTCCGGACAACGCCAGAACGGTCGGCGCTTCATTCTGATTGGCCACGATGATGACCAGGTTCTGCGGCGCCGTATGCGTCGGAACCAGGCTGTCTGTCGCAGTCACGGTCAGGTCGTAGTGATTGTTGCCTCCCTGGTCGAGAGGCGATTCGAAATCGGGGCTGTTCAGGAAAGTCAACTGGCCGGTGGCGGAGTTGAGCTTGAACAAGGCCGCATCCGGGCCGGACAAAGACAGGGTCACGGCGTTGGTGGGAGCATTATTGACAGCCACAGTCAGGACTGGATTCGAGGCGGGGCTGTTCTCGAACTCGGCCGCGGTGTTCGCGCTGATGATCATCAACAGGTCATCGTCCGTGATGCTGACAGTCGCGGTACGGTTGGCCGCGATGGGATTCAAAGTGATGGCCGGGTTGTGAGCTCCCAACCCAGTCACGGTCAGTATGACGATCTCGGTCCCTTCGAGAAGCGCGTCATTGAAGACAGGCACGTCGACGTCAACGAATGTCTGGCCGGCCGGGATTGTGGCAGTCCCGGACAGCGTCGCGTAATCACTTCCCGCTGTCGAGGTTCCCCCTACCGAGTATGTCACTACGGTGTTCGTCGAACTGGCTGCAGACAGCGCGATTCGGAACTTGCCGTTGCCGACGAATGGGGTATCGGTTTCGGTGCCGTCCTTGATCGGGGTGACCGAGATGGTGGCTGCGTCGTCATCGGTGATCGTGCCCGTACCGGTGCCGCTGAATGTGATATTGCGGCCACCGAGCGCGCTCGCCGTGCTCATGGTTGCGGTGAAGGTTTCTGTGGCCTCGACGATGTTGTCGTTGATCAGCGTCACGCTGACCAATTGACTGGTCCGGCCGGCAACGAAAGTCACATGTTGCACGGTGCTCGAAAAATCGGTCCCGCCGCCGGTGGCAGTCCCATCGATCAAGATCACATCAATCGTGACATTAATATCGAGCGCCTTGTCAGTGGTGAGATTGAACACCATCACACCGGCAGTCTCGGTCGCCGTCACGGTGTTCATAGTGAACGTGGCGACGTCGTTATCGGTAATCGTGTAGGCCCCGGTATCGCTGAGGTCCACGTTGCGGCCAGAGAGTGGCGTGCTGGTACTTAAGGCCGCGGTGAAGGTCTCGGCAGCCTCCACTTCGTTGTCGTCAGTGAGCGTGAGAATCACCGCCTGGCTGGTCTGGCCGGCGAGGAACGTAATGTGCTGGACAGCACTCGTGTAGTCGGTTCCTCCGGTGGCCGTGCCGTCCGTGAAGGTGACATCGACCGTCACATCCACATCGAGCGCATTGTTCATCGACAGATTGAAGACCAGCAGTCCGGCACTTTCATTCGCCGCCGCATTCGTAATCGTGAAGGTCGCAGCGTCATTGTCGATGATGGTCCCGATGGCGGTATCGGAAACGTTGGTTTGGCGATCGCCGATGGCGGAACTGAGCCGCAGGGCAGCGGTGAAGGCTTCGGTCGTTTCCACCACGCTGTCATTGATGAGAGGCACGCTCACCGATTTGGATGTCTGGCCGGCGACAAACGTAATCTGTTGAGACGTGCTGGTGTAGTCGGTCCCACCGGTTGCCGTGCCATCCGTGAATGTGACATTGATAGTGACATTCGTATCCAGCGGCGTATCGGTCGAGAGATTAAAGACCAGCACTCCGTCGCTCTCATTGGCCGTCACATCATCCAGCGTAAACACGGCCGTGTCGTCATCGGTGATCGTGCCAGTCCCCGTATCGCTAAGGTCCACGGTACGGCCACCCAGAGGCGTTGCGGTACTCAGTGCCGCGGTGAACTTCTCGGTCGCTTCGACGAGCTGATCGTCATTCAGCGTGACAGAAACTGTCTGGCTGATCTGGCCTGCCAGGAAGGTGATGTGCTGGATCGAGCTGGCATAGTCCGTTGCGCCCCCAATGGCTGTTCCGTCGGTGAATGTCACATCGACAACAATATCAATCTCCATGGGAACGTCCGTGGTGATGGCAAACACCAGCACTCCGTCGCTCTCAATTGCGGTGACGTCGTTGATTGAGAATGTGGCCTTATCGTTGTCGGTAATCTTGACCGCTGCCGTCCGATTGGCCGAGTTCGAATCCAATGTAATGTCCGGATCGTGACTGGTAAAACCAGTCAACGTCACCACGACAGTCTCCTCAGCTTCAATCTCGGGATTGTCCAGCACCGGCACGCTGATATCGGCCGTTGTCTGACCGGCGGGAATTGTCACTGTGCCGGACAACGCGACGTAATCGGTGTCGGCAGTCGCCGTCCCGCCAATCGCATAGGTGATCACCGTATCGGTCGTGCTGATGGCCGTCTGGGTGACTCGGAACAGGCCGTTGGTCGGCGTGGCTTGCTCGGCACCATCAGCGATCTTCGCGATAGAGACCGTCGCCGTATCGTTGTCGGTGATGTCGACGGTCGCGGTCAGATTGGTCGAGACGCCATCTAGCGAGATATCAGGGTCATGAGCGCCAAGTCCGTTCAGCGTCACGACGACGGTCTCGGTTCCTTCGACGATCGCATCGTTCAGCACGGCCACGTTGATATCAGCGGTGGTCTGACCGGCCGGGATCATCACGGTTCCCGTCAGAGTCGTGTAATCATTCCCCGCACCGGGCACGGCCGAACCTGTGATGACATACGTGATGATCGTGTTGGTCGTACTAATCGCGGTCTGGGTCACGCGGAACACACCGTTGATTGGCGAGTTCGTCTCGGCGCCATCGGTGATCTTCGCAATCGAAACGGTCGCCGTATCATCGTCCGTAATGTTGACGGTCGCCGTCAAGTTGGCCGCGATCAAGTCCAGCGAAACGCGTGGATCGTGAGCCCCCAGCCCGGTCAGCGTCACCACGACGCTTTCGTTCCCTTCGACAAGCGCGTCATCCAGGACCGGGACATCGATATCAGCCGTGGTCTGACCGGCCAGGATGGTGACGGTTCCGGTCAGCGTCGTATAGTCACTTCCCGCCGTGGCCGTACCGGTCATGGCATAGATCACCACCGTGTCGGTGACCGCAACGTTGGACTGGGTGACGCGGAACTTGCCAGCGGTGGGAGTATTCGTCTCGGCCCCGTCCTGGATTTTTGCCAGCGTGATTTTCGCCGTGTTGATGTCGGTGATAGTCACCGTGGCGGTCAGGTTGGCCGGGTTCGCATCGAGCGTGATGTCGGGGTCATGAGCACCGAAGTCGGTCAACGTCACGATGACCGTCTCGTTCCCTTCGACGATCGCGTCGTTGAGCACGGGGACGCTAATATCGGCCGTAGTCTGCCCCGCGAGGATCGTTACCGTTCCCGTCAGCGTGGTGTAATCGTTCCCGGCACCGGGAGTGGCTGTACCGGCAATCGAATAGTTGACAACGGTGTCAGACGAACTGATCGCCGTCTGGGTGACTCGGAACAGCCCGTTGACCGGCGAGGCCTGCTCGGCCCCGTCGGTAATCTTCGCGATCGAGACGGTCGCCGTATCGTCATCAGTGATGTTGACGGTCGCGGTCAGGTTGGCCGAGTTCCCGTCCAGCATGATCTCCGGATCGTGCGTCCCGAAGGTGGTCAGTGTCACAACGACAGTCTCCGTCCCTTCGACAATCGCGTCGTTCAGCACGGGGACGCTGATATCGGCCGTGGTCTGCCCGGCGAGGATCGTCACGGTCCCGGTCAACGTCGTGTAGTCCTTCCCGGCGCCGGCGATTGCCGTACCAGCAATCGAATAGTTGACAACAGTGTTCGTGGAGCTGATTGCCGTCTGGGTGACTCGGAACAGGCTGTTCGTCGGCGTGTTGGTTTCAGACCCGTCGGTGATCTTCGCGATGGAGACCGTCGCCGTGTCATCGTCAGTGATGTTGACGGTCGCCGTCAGATTCGCCGGGATCGAGTCCAGCGTGACACTGGGGTTGTGTGCCCCCAGCCCGGTCAACGTCACGATGACAGTCTCGGCCCCTTCGACGAGCGCGTCATTGAGGACCAGCCCGTCGATATCGGCTGTGGTCTGCCCGGCCAGGATCGTGACGGTCCCCGTGAGCGTCGTGTAATCGCTCCCCGCCGTGGCCGTTCCGGCAATGCTGTAGTTGATCACGGTGTCGGTCGTGGCGACAGCCGACTGCGTGACGCGGAACTTGCCAGCGGTGGGGGTATTCGTCTCGGCACCATCCTGGATTTTGGCCAGAGTGATCTTCGCCGTGTTGTTGTCGGTGATCGTGACCGTGGCCGTCCGATTGGCCGCTACCCCATCCAGCGCGATATCGGGATCATGGGCCCCGAAACCGTTCAGCGTCAGGATGACCGTTTCACTGCCTTCCACGATCGCGTCATTCAACACGGGAACGATAATATCAGCGGTCGTCTGTCCGGCCAGGATCGTGACGGTCCCCGTCAGCGTGGTGTAATCGTTCCCCGCGCCCGCGGTGGTGGTGCCGCCAATCGCGTAATTGACAACAGTATCGCTCGAGCTAATCGCCGTCAGGAACACGCGGAAGACGCCGTTGAGCGGTGTGGCCTGCTCGGCCCCGTCGCTGGTCTTCACAATGGAGACGGTCGCCGTGTCATCATCCGTGATGTTGACCGTCGCGGTCAGATTGGCTGCGACGCTGTCCAGTGTGATATCGGAGTCATGCGTTCCGAAGCTGGCCAGTGTCAGGATGACCGTTTCGGCACCTTCGATAATCGAGTCGTTGAGCACGGGGACGCTGATATCAGCCGTCGTCTGTCCGGCGGGAATCGTCACGGTTCCAGTCAGCGTCGTATAGTCCTTCCCCGCGCCGGCGACCGCCGTGCCAGTAATCGAATAGTTGACAACGGTATTCGTCGAACTGATCGCCGTCTGGGTGACTCGGAACAGGCCGTTGGTCGGCGTGTTGGTCTCAGCTCCATCGGTGATCATCGCGAGCGAGACGGTCGCTGTGTCATCGTCTGTAATATTAACCGTCGCGGTCACATTCGCGGGAATGACGTCCAGAAAGACCCCCGGATCGTGGCTGCCAAACCCGGTCAGCGTCACGACGACACCTTCGGTCCCTTCGACAAACGCGTCATTCAACACGGTCACATCGATATCGGCGGTCGTCTCGCCGGCCAGGATCGTGACCGTCCCCGTCAGCGTCGTGTAATCACTGCCGTTCGTCGCCGTTCCAGTAATCGCATAGTTGACAACGGTGTCAGTCGCTACGGTTGCGGTCTGCGTGAGGCGGAACTTGCCGTCGGTGGGCGTATTGGTCTCGGCGCCGTCCTGGATTTGTGCCACGGAGACGGTCGCCAGAACAATGTCGACGATGTTGACCGTCGCGGTCAGGTTCGCGGCGACTCCATCCAGCGTGATGTCGGAGTCGTGGGCTCCGAGGCTGGTCAATGTCAGGATGACCGTTTCGGGCACTTCGGTAATCGCGTCGTTCAACACGGGGACGACAATATCGACCGTCGTCTGCCCGGCGAGGATCGTCACGGTTCCCGACAAGGTGGTGTAGTCATTCCCCACACCGGGCGTGGCAGTACCAGCAATCGAATAGGTGACAACGGTATTTGTCGAGCTGACGGCAGTCTGGGTCACTCGGAACAGGCCGTTGATCGGCGTGGACCGCTCGGCTCCGTCGCCGATTTGAGCAATGGAAACTGCCGCCGTGTCATTATCCGTGATGGCGACCGTGGCGGTCAGATTGGCCGGAACGCCGTCGAGTGCAACCGTCGGATCATGAGCGCCCAGGCTCGTCAACGTGACGACAACGGTCTCGGTCCCTTCGACAATCGCGTCGTTCAGCACGGTCACGTCGATATCGGCCGTCAACTGCCCGGCCAGGATGGTCACCGTGCCCGTCAGCGTGGTGTAATCACCACCTGCGGTCGCCGTACCGGTAATCGCATAGTTGATGACCGTATCGATGGCCACAGTGAGCGTCTGCGCGACGCGGAATTTGCCGTTGGTGGGAGTATCTGTCTCGGCCCCATCCAGGATTTTCGTGATGGAGACCTTCGACAAGTTAATGTCGGCGATGTTGACGGTCGCGGTCCGATTTGCGGCGAGTGCATCCAGCGTAATGTCGGCGTCATGAGACCCGAAGCCGGTCAGTGTCAGGATGACCGTTTCTGTCGACTCACTGATCGAGTCGTTCAGCACGGAAACGATAATATCGGCGGTCGTCTGCCCGGCCAGGATGGTCACAGTCCCGGTGAGCGTGCTGTAATCGTTCCCCACGCCGGGGGTCGCAGTCCCGGTCACCGCATAGGTGACAACCGTGTCTGTGGAACTAATGGCCGTCTGGGTGACTCGGAACAGTCCATTGACGGGCGTGATCTGCTCGGCCCCATCGGTGATCTTCGCAATGGAGACGGTCGCTGTGTCATTATCGGTGATGTTGACGGTCGCGGTCCTATTGGCCGCCACTGCGTTCAGTGTGATGTCAGCATCATGAGCCCCGAAACCGGTCAGCGTGACGATGACGGTCTCGGTTGGTTCGACGACTGCGTCGCTCAACACGGTTACGTCGATGTCGGCGGTAGTCTGACCAGCCAGGATGGTGACGGTCCCGGTGAGCGTCGTGTAATCGTTACCCGTCCCGGGCAGAGCGGTCCCGGTGACTGAATAGGTGACCACAGTATCCGTGGTACTGACGGCGGTCTGGGTGACGCGGAACTTGCCCGCGGTTGGACTGGCAGTTTCGGCCCCATCGAGGATTTTCGCGATCGACACCGTCGCGGTGTCGTTGTCGGTAATGTTCAGCGTGGTGCTGGAGATGGCGACCGAGACAAAGCTCGAAAACACCGTCGTCGCAGCCCCGCCGACTCCGTCCACAGTATACATTCGCAACCCGAAGACGTCTCCGGCATTCACCGCGATGGATGCGGTGCCGGTTTGGCTGGTGGCCCCCGAGGTACTGTAACCAGGCAGCAGTGTGGCGACCCCGTTGATCAGGTACTGCGGATAGTCCCACTGTGCCCCATCATTCGTGGAGTAGCTCCAGGAAAAACTGATCGATCCGATGGCCGTGATCGAGTGTGTATAATCGGTGCCGCCAGAGGAACTGGAGTTCCCGGAAGTCAGGGAAATGGTGGCCGGAGCGCTGGCCGTGTTGACGGTGCCTCCGGGCCCCGCGCTGAAGGTCCAGGTGGCAGGGGCGAATGTCCCCTGGAAATCATTGGACGCGGTACCAGCGAAGGCGATGCGCGGATTTGCCGTCAGTGTGGTCGGCGTCAGGATGACAGTCTCTGTCCCTTCGACGAGAGCATCGTTCAGTACGGGCACCGAGATGTCGACCGTCAACTGTCCGGCCGGGATGGTGGCTGTACCCGACAGCGTCGTGTAGTCCTGTCCTGAGCCGGGGGTGGCTGTGCCGCCGACGATGTAATTCAGCACGGTATTCACGGAACTGGCGGCCGACAGCGTGGCTCGGAACACGCCGTTCGTCGGTGTGCTGGTCTCGGCCCCGTCCGTAATCTTCGTAATCGTCACGGTCGCCGAATCGTTGTCAGTAATGTTCACGGTGGCGCTGGGCAAGGTGGTCACGACGAAGTTCGAGAAGACCGTCGTCGCGGATCCTCCCAGTCCGTCCGCGGTCGTCATTTTAAAGTAAAACGTGTCTCCGCTACTCACGGGAATGACCGCCGTGCCGCTCTGGGTGCCGCTGCCCGAGGTACTGTAACCGGGCAACAGCGTGGAGACCCCATTGAGCCGATACTGCGGATAGTCCGCTGCAGCTCCGTTACCGGTCGTATAACTCCAGGAGAAACTGATGGTTCCACTGGACGTCACCGAGTGTCCATATTCGACATAGCCGTTGGACCCGGCATTGGGTGAGGTCAGGGTGATCGAAGCCGGTGCGCTGGTCGTAGTGACCGTGCCTCCCGGGGTGAAATTGGTAAACCAGGTGACCGGAGCAAATGTCCCCTGAAAATTACTGACCGAGGTCGCGGGGAGCGTAACGAGTGAATTTCCTGTCAGTCCAGTCAGCGTTGCCACCACAGTTTCGGTGGGTTCCACGATGTTGTCATTGAGTACCGGCACCGTGATGTCGGTCGTGAGTTGCCCGGCCAGGATGGTCGCGGTGCCAGTGAGCGTAGTGTAGTCACTCCCGGAGGTGGCCGTTCCGGCGATCGCATAACTCACGACGGTGTTCATCGAACTGACCGCCGTCTGGGTGACGCGGAACGAGCCATTCGTCGGCGTGCTGGTCTCGGTTCCGTCGGTCAACTTCGCAATGGTGACCGTCGCCGAATCGTTGTCCGTAATGTTCACGGTTGCGTTGGAAAGTGACGCCGCGACAAAGTTCGAGAACACGGTTGTTGCTGCGCCCGCCGCGCCATCGACCGTATACATGCGCAGGCCGAAGGTGCTTCCAGCAGTCACGGGGATTGAAGCCGTGCCGCTCTGGACGTTGGATCCGCTCGTGCTGTAGCCAGGCAGCGTGGTGGCGACTCCATTGATCAAATACCGCGGATAATCCCAACTCGCCCCGTCGGCCGTGGAATAGCTCCAGGAGAAACTGATGGTTCCACTGGACGTGACAGTGTGCGTGTAATCGGTGTTCCCGCTGGTACTGCTGTTTCCGGAAACCAGGGAGATCGACGTCGGGGCGCTCGACGTGTTGACAGTCCCCCCGGGACCCGCGCTGAAGGTCCAGGTAGCGGGAGCGAAGGCTCCCTGAAATCCAGTGGTCGTCCCGGAACCGATCGTGATCCCGGAGTTTCCCACCAGCGTCGTCAGTGACAACACGACCGTCTCGGTGGCTTCCACGATGGCATCATTGAGCACCGCCACCGTAATGTCGGCCGTCAGCTGCCCGGCCGGGATCGTGACGGAGCCGGTCAACGTGGTATAGTCCAGACCTGACCCAGGTGTAGCCGTCCCCCCAATGGAGTAACTCACAACGGTATTAGTGGAACTGGCCGCCGTCTGCGTCACGCGGAACAACCCGTTTGTCGGCGAACTGGTCTCGATGCCGTCGGTAATCTTCGCGATCGACACGGTCGCCGTGTCGTTGTCTGTAATATTCAAGGTGGCATTGGAATAGGTGGTCATGACGAAGTTCGAGAAGACCGTCGTCGCCGATCCCCCCAGCCCGTCCACGGTCTCCATGTCAAAGTAAAACACGTCTCCGCTTTTCACGGGAATGACCGCCGTGCCGCTCTGGGTGCCGCTGCCCGAGGTACTGTAGCCTGGCATCAGCGTGTAGACCCCATTGAGCCGATATTGCGGATAGTCCGCTGCAGCTCCGTTACCGGTCGTGTAACTCCAGGAGAAACTGATAACTCCGCTGGTCGTCAGCGAGTGGCCATATTCGACATACCCGTTGGAACCGGCATTGGGTGAGGTCACGCTGATCGAAGCCGGTGCATTGGTCGTATTGACCGTGCCTCCCGGGGTGAAATTGGTGAACCAGGTGACCGGAGCGAATGTCCCCTGAAAATTACTCGACGTGGTCCCGCCAATCTGGAGCGACGGATCGCCACTCACACTGGTTACGGTCACCACGACCGTCTCGGTGGCTTCCACGGTCGCATCATTCAGGACCGTGACCGTGATATTGGCAGTGAGCTGTCCCGCCGGGATGGTGACAGTGCCCGACAGCGCCGTGTAGTCGTTCCCTGAACCGGGTGTGGCCGTCCCGGAGACCGAGTAATTCACGATCGTGTCGGTGGGGCTGGCAGATGACAGCGTGGCTCGGAATAAACCATTCGTCGGCGCGCTGGCCTCGGCGCCGTCGGTCACTTTCACGATCGACACCGAGATCGTCGCAGTGCTTTGAATCGACAGTTCACTAGAGGACGAGTCGGTCGCTTGCGCACCCGAGCTGTCGACGATCAGAGTTTGAACGTCATACGTCTGGCCGACAGTTAAAGTTGGCAGAAGATTATCGGCCAGGTTCCAGAGAACTCCATTATTTGTCGTGGGCAAATAATGCGGTACCGTCAGCGTGGTGCTGGCGGCGGTGGGATTGCCGCTGACTGCGGCCAGCGTGTTGGTTACCGTAATCCCGTTGCTATACGTGATCTTGACCAGCGAGCCAATCAAGGCATCGGCCGTGGTCGCCTGCAGTGTCGTTCCGTTCCAGACCCAGATATCCCAGGTAAATGCGTCCCCCGGATTGAAGCTGTTGAATGTTAACGTCAACAATTTGGTCCGGGTGCGAACGTCCTGATCTGTGTAGTTGGTGTCATTCTGCGGCGTGAGCAACCCGACAACCGACGTGGAACTGACCGCGACAAAATCTCCTTCGTTCAGGTCGGTTCCGAACGAATTGTTGTTCGGATCGTCGGAGAGGATCAAATCCATGCGGACAATATCGGTGGCAGACGCCGCGGAGTTGGTCAACGTGAAGGACCCGGTTCCATGATTCACCCCGCCCAACTGCCCGTCCAAGGTCAGAGTGGTGACGTCGTTCCCGAACACTCCAGGCAGGCGGATATAAACGTTGGCTCCGGATTCGCTCACAGTGCCCGATAACGCCGGCGTCGTGTCAAATGTCGCGGTGGGCGTGACGGTCACAGTCGGTTTGACCGTGGAAAACGAACCATTGTCCTTCCAGTCCCAGCCAATCAGTCCCAGGACCCGCAAATCGTTGCGCGTCACCGCACCCAGGACTCCACTGGTCAGAGTCGGGTCCATGACGCCGATATTCACGCCGGTAATATCATCCGCCTTGAAGTGGCTCGCCTGGTTGCCGTCACCCAGGCTGACCCCCGTAGACATCGGAATGTCCCCCGTCGCCAGGCCCGAGACGCCCGGTTTTCCGGCAAACGCCGAGACACTGAATTTGCCGTCGTAAAAGACCTGCGTGGAGAACGCGGTCCCCGTATTCATGATACGTGTGGCTGTCGAGAAATTGGCGCCCTGCCCCGGGGCAACTCGAAACAGGTCCATCGGGGCGGGTGCCAGATTTCCCGTTTGGCCGTGCGAGACCGCATAGTCGACCGTGTCGTTGGCGCTAACGAAGCCCAGCGCGTGACCAATCTCATGCAAAGCGACCGCCTCAAAGTCATAGGTCCCGGCGCTGACTCCGTTCGAATTATCCAGATCAAACGCAAACTGACTGTTGAAGCTGATCGACGCATCAATCACGGCGCCCGGTTCAGCGATCGACGCCGCACCCGGAATATTGGTGAACCCCAGCGCCAGAGCATTCGCCCGATTAATGCCAATCAGTGTTTGTCCCGCATACGGGTAGGGAGTGATTCCGGCGGGACTATTGAAGGTCAACGCCCCCACGGTTGGCAGCAAGCTGGTGACGGACTCGTCTGATGACGCGTCTTGAATTAACGCATCGCGGATATCGCTATAGGCATAGCCGGTCGTGAAGGACTGCGTGCTCCCCAGAGTCGTCGCGCCAAATGCCGTTCCAAAAATGTCGCTGGTGCCGAACTCGGCATCAATGTTGATGGTGACGGGGTCGGTGAATTGGGACTCCCAGAACTGTGCCGCACGCAGGAACGCACTCATCGCCGCAGAATTGGAACTGATCTGTGACCCATAGTGCAGGACGATATCAAACGAGCCGGGTTGATTCTGGACGACGGCGCTGAGATTCGAACTGACCTGACCAAGTGGATGAGTGCTCGCCAAATCCGACGGCGTGACAGTTCCAGGCTGATTTTGATACAGCATGAAGACACCGTCGGCAACTGGCTGCGAGATGACGATCGAATTCAGTGCCGAGTCATCCAGCGGCGATCCCGACAACAGAACGCGTTCCTCCAGGACTTGAATGGCAATCGGGCCCTCAACTCGGAAACGCGCACACCGGCTCAGACGCCGCTGGCGGCCTCGCAGCAGGCTTTGGAAAAACAGTTGAGCGGCCTGCAAATATCCGAAGCGCGAGTGGCCGCGAGAATACAATGACACGGTAAGCAGATTCCTTGGAGCGGGAAAGGAACTTGGGCCCGAGTACGTGGGTTGGCGTCGGTCTATGAACCGGCAGATACTGATGAGAAAGTGTCGAGGCCGCTATCTGAGAATCAGATAGACAAATGTTGAACGCAACGAATCGTACAGACCGTACGAACGAAAGGAAATTGAAAGCCGGAAAAAATCCCGATTCTTCATAGAAAGCGCGCGGATTCAACAACAATTGTCAATAAGTCTTGACACGATTCCCACTTGCTACGCATGAACACGGCTTAGTGCGGCAGCGAATTAAAAGAGGCAGCGAATGAAGGCATTGGTTAGAGGGTGTATCGGATGATCAACGCCATCAAGTTACAAGGGTTTTTTGCGTGAAATTGGCCCCCCTCGCCCTGGAGTACCAGGGCGAGGGGGCCAGAATCAGTCTCATTTTGACTCGCAATTTCATATTGGGCGATTCTTGAAACTGGTCCTCGGCTGCCCCGAATTTACCCCATTCGCTGTCTCCTTTAATTCGCTGCCAATAATGATCCCCTGCTTGACACTCACGCCAAAGTGCATTACTGTTGTAATACACTCATGCATAATCTGAATTTTCAATTTGAAATCCAACCCTCATCCGGGGTCCCCATCTATCGTCAGGTCATGGACCAGGTCCGGGCGCTGGTGGCGGGGGGCAAGCTGCGGCCGGGGGATGTCCTGCCGGGTATCCGGCAGATGGCTCTCGAACTGCAGGTCAACATGATGACCGTCTCCAAGGCCTACGCGAAACTCGAAGCGGAAGGTCTGCTGGAGCATTCACGCGGCAGCGGGATGCGGGTCGCCGAGCAAACCGGACCCGGCACGCTGGCACAGAGGCAGCAGGAACTCCGACCACTCGCGGAAGCCCTGGTGAAGCGTGGCATGCTGTGCAATCTGTCCCCCGACCAGATTCGGGCCCTCGTCGAATCGGTTCTTAAGGAGCAGCCATGATCACGACTACAGCCGACCCGATCATCCAGATCTCGCATCTCAGCAAATCCTTCGGCTCGAACCGCGTCCTGCGCAACGTGAGCCTGGAGATTCCTCAAGGCGCGATCGTCGGCCTGATAGGGACCAACGGGTCAGGCAAGTCGACCCTCATCAAGTGCCTATTGGGGTTACTAAAGATTACACAGGGCGAGGCCAGGATCTATGGCGAAGACGCGTGGGATCTCAGTGCGAGCGTGAAGGCTCGCTTGGGCTATGTGCCGCAAGAGATCCAGCTTTACCCGTGGATGCTGGTCCGGCAGATTATCGCCTACACCGCCGCCTTCTATCCCAGCTGGGACTTCTCTCTGACCGATCGCCTGTTGCAAGAGTGGCAGTTGGACTCCCCTGATAAAGTCGGCACGCTGTCCCCAGGTGAGTTGCAAAAACTGGCATTAATCTTGGCGTTGGGGCACAGTCCCGAACTCCTGGTCTTCGACGAACCAGTCGCGAGTCTCGACCCGCTGGCCCGCCGCGAGTTCTTAAAATCACTCCTGGAAATCACCCAGGACGAACGGCATACGGTCCTGTTCTCAACGCACATTACTTCCGACCTGGAACGAGTGGCCTCGCACGTGGCAGTGATGCGTAACGGACGGCTTGAGTTCTTCGACGAACTCGACGTTCTAAAAGACAAAGTCAAACGCTTAAGAATCTCCGCAGCAGAAGACTTCCCCCCTGACTTCGCCATCACCGGCGCCTTAAGAACAGAAGTCGATGGCCCCCGAGCGCTCGTCGCGGTCAGCGACCTGCAACCGCACATGATCGAAGAAATCAAAGCAAAATGGCAAGCCGAGGTCAGCGTCGAAGACCTCAACTTGGAAGACATCTTTTTGGAATTGCATCATTCTTGAGCCCCAACGGGGCGCGCTAGGCCAGCCCAGGGCAACGCCCTGGGTACACGATACAGAATATGTCCTTAAGCCCTGAAGGGGCGCGCCCCTTCAGGGCTCACCCAGTCGAATGCGACGTCCACCTAGGGCGATGCCCTAGGCTGGCCTAGCGCGCCCCGTTGGGGCTGAGAATCCAAATGAGAATCCTATGGACAAAAGCCTCCAGCAAGTCTGCCTGACCTATGTGCGGAGTCGGGCCCAATGGTTCGTGATCTTGATCTACTTCGGCATCTGCCTGATCGCGTGCTGCAACAATCAGCTTTTCGGAACTTATGATCACTGGGTAGACGTGGCCCCGAAGCCTCCGAATCCCAGTCCCAGAGCAATGATCGCGAATACCCAAACTTTGGATCAAGCGAGCCGCGCAACGCGTACGATCGATTGGAATGTCGCTCTGCGGTCACCCTCAGCACCCGTGACAGCGCGGCCATTTCCAAACGTGAAGACCTTGAACATTTGGGGCACTCTGAAGTCCAGCGAGGACCTGCAAGTCCTGCGATCCATGCCGCAGCTCGAGGCGCTGACCTTCTCCAGCAATCTGCCGTCGAACAGCCTGCAGCTCGCCGCCGAACTTCCTCAACTGCAATATCTTCGTGTGCCTGGTTTGGTAGACAATCGCGGGCTACCACAGCTACGCCGTCTCACGCAATTGCAAATTCTCGATATCGGCCAGGTTGACGGCTATCCGCGTGTGCTCGATGAGATCTGTCAGCTCCACAATCTGCACACATTAGTGCTACCGGGCCAGTCCGTGGCGAAGTTTCAGCCGGCAGATTGGGAGCGTCTCCGAACATTGCCTCGTCTGACGCGGCTCGATCTGCGCGGCGTGCGGTATGGCCATCTTCCCGAACAGATTGAGATCGCTCGTGTGCAGGACTTGCTGCCACACATTAAGGTCCGTCCCGCCGAAGTCTCGCGCACGCGGTCTCAGGCGTGGAGCTGGATTAGCGGCGCCAGCGTTCTGATCTGGGCTGCCTTGGCAGTGCAACTGCATTGGCAGTTTTCGCACGCGAGATCCAGATTGATCCCCCACTACAGCCGAGATCATCTGCGCGTCGCGGCGGCACTGATGCTGGGGACGACAGTCATGCACACCCTGATCCTGTGGAGCTGCGGTGTGTCGTTCTCGGCCAGCCTGGCTGGAAGCCTGTTGGCTCCCGGGGTATTGTGGGGAGTGGTGGCCCTCACGATGTGGCTGTCCGACGATCGGCAGTTGGCAGCCAGGCTCAATCCTGCGATGGCGCTCATTTTGTTGATGCAGACGCCTTATTTGGTGGGACTCACGAGCTGGTTTCTTGCCGATGTGGATTGGTTCCTACAAGGTAAGCAACCGTGGCTGGCGTGGGGAATCGTGGCCTGCAGCCTGATTCCGCCGCTGCTGGTCTTCCGGCGTTTGCCACGCTTGCATGCGGCTTTTGCGGAGTGCCCTGCGGGCATGCCACCTTTGGCCTTGGACCTCAAGTCACTGCGCGAATGGAATCGAGGATATGCGAATTCCCAGCGAGGGAAGCGGCGGTCCTGGTTCGGCCGCGATCCGATCGCTCGCCTGGATGCCGCGTTGGCTGAGCCGAAACCTCACTCCCTGTCACGACTTTGGATTGCGGGTAACAGTTCTAGCGGCTCGGCCATTGCGTGGGCCGTGTTACGCTTGTGTATCATGACGGTGATCGTGTTTTGTGTGATAGTGCGACCGGCCGGACTTGATTTTATTCTGGATCAATCGACAGTTCTCTTCTGGGGCAGTTTCGCTGCGGCCTGGCTCGACTTGTCCATCTTGAGTGCGTTAGTTGGTGTTTGGCGCGCCCGGCGTGTCATGTTGGGTTTTGAATCATTGCGCCCCGTCAGCCGGCAAGGATTTGTGCGACAGCTCTTTTTAGCCGTCGGACGAGATCTGTTGCCGGTCGTGATCTTACATTCGTTACTGGCGGGGGCGCTAGTCGGGATGATCGCAGGCCGCGGACTTTCGCCGCTGGTCATCCCGGTGGTCTTGTGCTATTGCCTCTTTCGCGGACTGGTCATCTACGCCAGCATATTGTTAATAATGTCGGTACGCGGTGAGTTGAAGTTCGGCATGCTGTTGGGGTTGATGTTCGTCATCATCTTCCTTGCTGCTATTCAGGTGACCCTGGCCATGTCAACGCACGAGAATTGGAGTCCGATCTGGTCAATTGTGGTGCTTTCAGTGGGGTGCGTTCTAGCGGCCCTCAGTCTCCTCGGTCTGAAGCACTACTGGGAAGACCGGGAACTGGCGTAGAGTCTCAAAGAACGTAGCCTTCACGCGGAGAGCGTGAAGGCTACGTTCTTTGCATCCGGATCGTATTGCGGTCTGTATCGATTGTATCGATCGCTGCGGTTATACAGCCTGCAGGGCGGACGCCCACTTCCAGCCTCTGCCGCCACAATCTTTAAAGGCCGTCTAGTCGGCACGCGCCGCAGGACCGCTACCGCGCCGCGGAAATCGGACAAGACGCTACAAGCGTTGCCCGAGTTTCGATCCTTAACATCCGATCTATTGGAATGTCAGTCACCTACGCACTTGTCGGGATATTCGTTTCTGGAGACCACTCATGGTCCGCCGTTTGTCATGGGCCTGTTTGGCCATATTCTGCCTGTTATTAACCGGCCAGACCCCCGCTGAACGTCCCTACGAAGAGCCCGTGGATGTCGTCCCGCCCGTCGAGGTTGCCCCACCCGTCGCGGAATCGGTGATCGCTGACACCGTCTTCGCCGAAACGACCCCGGTTGCTTCCGAGTGTGCAGCTATCCCGTGTGACTGTGGCCCGTCGTGGTGCGAAAAGCTGATGACCTCTCCAACCCTCACCGGCGATTGGGGCGGACTCCGCACGTCCCTCATGGAAGATGGCATCATCTACCAGGGGTACCTCACCCAGTTCTACCAGGGAGTCGCCAGCGGGGGGACCGAGCAGCAATTCAAGTACGGTGGAAAGGTCGATCAATTCTTCACATTCCAGGGTGAAAAGCTCGGACTGTGGAAGGGGCTGCTGATCAGCATGCATGCAGAAACCCGCTTCGGCCAGGACTCGAACTTCGATGCCGTGGGCCTCGCACCGGTGAATACCAACATGCTGTGGCCCTCGCAGGACCAGACGACAGCGATCTCGGGATTTACCGTCAACCAGATGCTCTCGGAAGAGTGGCTGGTGACGGCTGGTAAATTGAATACCTTGGACCTGTTCAATTCGCTCTACCCACAGAACGGCCGTGGGATTGATGGCTTCATGAATGCCTCGATCCTCATCCCGCTCACGGCCGCGCGGCCGATCAACTTGAGCGTCAATGGAGTGGGCATCACGAAGTTACACCAAGGGCAAGTGCAAGGGTCCCTGTCAGTCGTCGATCCGAATAATTCGTCCACGACGGCCGGCGTGGGGAATCTCTTCGAGAATGGTGCGACGATCATCGCCTATTGGCGCCACTTCACCGAGTTCCACGGACTGCCCGGTTCACACGCAATTCTGGGCGAGTATTCTTCCAAGAGTTTTACTTCGCTCGATCGTGAGAACTTTTATTTCTTACCCTCGGTCGGAATTGTGGCAGGGAAAGAATCGGGGACGTGGGCCATTAACTATTTCGGCGAACAACGCCTCTGGCAGGATGCCTGCAACCCCAAACGCAACGTTGGTCTGTTCACGAGCTGGGGCATCTCAGACGGCAACCCGAACCCCGTCCGCTGGTCGAGTAACGTGTCGTTGCAGGGGCAAGGCCTGATCGACAGCCGCCCCGCCGACACGGCAGGGGTCGGCTACTTCTACACGAGCCTCAGTGGCGAATTCAAAAACTTGGTTAGCCCATTGATCGATGTTCGAGATGTCCAAGGAGGCGAAGTCTATTACAATTACGCCGTGACCCCGTGGTTCAACCTGACCCCCGATTTACAGGTGATTCAACCGTCGGTGGTCGGCAACAACACGGCGGTCGTCGTCGGCCTGCGAGCCAAGCTGACATTCTAAAGCAGGTCACAACAGGTCTGTCCCAGTTCAACCGGTTCATCGCGCATGCCTGCCGCTAAACAATACCTGGTGCCGCTCGTCTGGGGTCTGCTCGCCTTCTGCGTGGCATTCGGGGCGGTGCGTTGGAGTCAATCATTTCGATCGGTCAAGCCTCCTGAGGGAATGGTCTGGGTTCCCGGCGGAGAATTCGCGATGGGTAACTCAGGCGAGGATGCGTGGCCCGATGAGCAGCCTCAGCACAGGGTCCGCGTTCCTGGCTTCTTCATCGATATGACCGAGGTGACGAATGCCGACTTCCGCAAATTCGTCACCGCCACGAAGTACGTCACCACGGCCGAGAAATCGCCTACGGCCGAAGAGATCCTGGCGCAGTCCCCTCCCGGAACACCTGCCCCTTCCCCAGAGTTATTGGTGCCAGGGGCATTAGTATTCACCCAGTCACAAGAGGCCGTTCCCTTAGACAACGTAGCCAACTGGTGGAAATGGACTCCCGGAGCCTGCTGGCAGCATCCCGAAGGACCGGACAGTGATCTCACGGGGCGCGAACAACATCCGGTCGTGCAGGTTTCGTGGGATGATGCCCAGGCCTATGCCAAGTGGGCCGGGAAGCGGTTGCCGACCGAAGCGGAATGGGAATTTGCAGCTCGCGGTGGATTGCCGGGCAAGAAATTCACGTGGGGCGACGAGCCTCTCGACGAGCGGCGAGCAAATATCTGGCAGGGGGAGTTCCCCTTCAAGAACACTCAAGCCGATGGATATGTGCGGACGGCTCCGGTGAAGTCCTTCCCGGCTAACGGATATGGTCTGTTCGATATGGCGGGGAATGTCTGGGAGTGGTGCGATGACTGGTACGTGCGAGATTTATACAGCCAACGGGCCAGCCAATCTGTGATCGATGACCCACAAAGTCCCGCCGCCAGTGCGGATCCCACCCAGCCGTTTATGAAGCAACGCGCCCAGCGCGGCGGCTCCTTCTTGTGCAATGACGCGTATTGCTCACGCTATCGACCAAGTGCCCGGCATGGCTGCAGTCCCGATACGGGGATGTCGCATGTCGGATTTCGATGTGTGATGTCGGCGAAGGCAAAGTAGCCGGTGTAAGATGCCAGAATTGCGGCGTTGTTTTGGATGGAGCCGCAACACTTAATTGACCAAGAGGGCAGGGTGCCATAAGGCCCCGGACCGATTGAGAGTAACCGAAGAAACGAATTGTCCGGGCCCTACAGCACCCGGCCCACCCGATGATGTGTTTAACTGATTGCCGACCGTTGATCGGCGTATCCGCATGAGACATCAACAGGAATATCTCTGAAATGAATCGCCCCGGAAAACGTGGTTCCAGGTCTCCAGGAATTCAAACTCTATTGGTAGACGCAAAAGAGCGTCTGGCAAAAGTGATCAATGAGGAAGCTTTGTTTGAAGACTGTTCAATCGAGGTACAGTTCGCGATAGAGGCTGCTTTAGAATCGATTCAAGCGGCGCTGGAAAGTCTCGAGTCAACGTCACAACCGGTGCCGATTTCGCCGACGCCGACAGC
>JAKFVC010000013.1 GCA_021732415.1 Planctomycetaceae bacterium | reverse complement strand
CGTCATACACGTTGTCTGCACCAGCATCCCCGGGATTCTCGAAGTCCGGAGCCACCAGGAACGACAAGACTCCAGTCGTCGGATCAATCGCGAACAATGCCGCATCCGCGCCCCCCTGCAGCGAATAGGTCAGCGGATCCAATTCGGCATCCGTGGCAGTGACCGTCGTGACGGTGGTCTGGTTCTCAGGAACATTGGCGAGTGGGCTGGAGGTAAAAGTCGGTGCGGTTAATACCGTGCGCTGCTCCAGTTGTTCGACTTGAGATCGCAGAGCGCTGAGGCGTTTTTTGCGGCGAAAAAAGAACATCGTATCGTCTCCAAAGGCAATTACTTATTGATGCGTGGCGAATTCAAACTTCGAAATTCGTTTGCTATCCTTTGGCCCTTAAGAACAGCGCAGACTCAGAACCCGGTTTGTGTCCTGACAAACCAGCGATGGGGTTAAATCATTACGGCGCTCCTTATTAAGTGACGATGTTGCGGGTCATCGCTCGGCAGACGACCCGTAGACGATTGGAGAACGCGCAGCGCAGTAAGCGCGCGAAGACTGCCGTGCAAACTGGAACGCCAGATTGCACGCTGAGCGAACTGCCGCCGAACACCGTCATTTCTCACGAAATGGGGCACGACGGAAAACAGATTTCGGGGTCGAAGAGACTGCGTTAAGAAACTGTTGAATCGTGGGTATAGATCCCACACCAAGCCGTCCGACTCATGAGGCGATCCAACTCCGCACTGGAGTCAAAGATCGCACAGGGGGAGTCATTCAGCACAAGGCCCGACGTTAAAGAGTAAGTAGCCGGCCCGACCGTTAAACTCTAGCTCATAAAATCAGACAAAAATAAATAGTTCGCATATGGGGCGAGTGCAAATAAACTATCGACATTCTGCCTTAATTTGTGCCGAGAGTCGTCCCGGAGCCAGCTATATTCGGTACGGGCGATACAGCTTGCGTGACCTCACCTTTCCACTCGCAATTCTGTGGCGGAAACGCACCAAACACGCGCCGCATGTGGGTGATTTGCCTCACCTGAATGGTGGCCAATCCACTGAGCGGAACTGCCCTCGCCCCGCAAAGTGCGCAGTTTATATAATCCAAACTGCCACCAAATCGAGAAATACAGTGACTTACCTCCTGTGGGGAGGGCGGCACGGCGCTAGCCGCCCCCGTGGCGGACGCTGCTAGCCGTCCGTGATCGTGCGCAGTCCGCGCAGATTTAGCCTTGCTTGTGACCCGAATCTTACAGGCTCAGACGGGTCGGAGACCCGTCCCACGCGATGCGGATCGACGCAGGCAGCGTCGGGCTAGTTCGGATAAGTCCCGTCGACCTTCAGCACCGTCTTGTCGGGATACATGTCGCGGACTGCGGCGTCGAAACTCAGCGTCGCAGCGTGGCCATCCAGATAAAGATAGTTCGACGCACCATTGTGGCGGTTGTAAGCCATCCACGGTTGCAGGATGTCAGTCCCCAACCAGATGTCATAATCATCCTGTCGCGGGTCATCCCCCGACGGCGGGACAAACGCCGCACCATTCCGCTCATTGAAGCACACGAAATTCGACAGCCCGACCTCGACCTGGAATCGTGGGAACGTCCAATAGCCGTAACGTCTCGATTTGTGGCTCAGCAATGAATTCATCAGATAGCTGGTTCGATGCTCAATCCCCGCGGGCTGGCCACCGGGAGTATCAATATAGGGAACGGGAACCGAGACATCCGACAGACAGCGGTAGATGGCGTTGGTCGCGACAATGGTTCCCTGGTGCGCGACGTTCTCATCGGACTCGGCCGCGCTGCCGATGTACGGCATGATCTTGTCTTCCCAATAGATCTCAGCAAACGAATCGGCCGAGCCGGAATTGGTATCGACGTCGGCATCGTACGGATGATGCAGGAAGAACTTCCCGTTCCAGGTCTCGTAGTATTGATGGACCCCCAGGGCAATCTGCCGCAGGTGCGACAGACAATCCATCCGCCGGGCCGCTTCCCGGGATTGCTGAATCGCGGGCAGTAGCAAGGCCACCAGCAGGCTAATGATGGCAATCGTGACCAGCAGTTCGATCAGCGTAAATCCGCGACGTATTTCCTGGGAAGACTGGTGCCGATTGAGGATTCGCATGGGATTGTCCAAATGGCATAACGCCGGGTAATCTGAATAGCTGATTGCCCGAGGGATGACGGCTGGTGAAAGCGATGTCCAACTCTGTAGGTTGGTAGTCTAAGCAGTCTGCCCGGTTCCTGCCACCATCGCATCCGGCCAAGAAGACGTTTTTCACATGACACACTAACGTCCTGATAACCAGCAGCATGAGCGATACTGATCCTCCCAAAAATCGACGACGTCAGTGGTTGTGGCTGATGATCGGTGCGTTGACTCTGCCGTTCATTCTGATCGTTCTGCGCGCGGGGTATATCGCGATTCGACAGAGCCAGTTGGTCACCCAACTGCGACGACAAGGTTTCGATGTTCGCACGACATCAGTCTTCGGCGAACTCCCCAGGTGGTGGTTCAGCTTGAATGGAGATATCTTCTGCCAAAGCGTGCGTATTGCGACCCGGAAAAACTCGTGTAGTGACTCGGACCTGGAGATGATCGCTGAATTGATCACGCTGAGTTTTGACGGGCTCACGGAATCAGCACATGCCGAACTTCTGTTGAACGAGTCAACGATTACGGACGACGGACTGCGGCAACTCAAGAAGCTGATTTGCCTCAGGCAATTGGATCTGGTATCCGATGCCATCACGGACTCTGGAATCGCGAGTTTTGAAGGACTCGTCAATCTCGATCAGCTCTGGATTACAGCCCCAAAGTTGACAGATCGCGGATTGATGCACCTCAAGCCCCTGACGAGACTAGGAAGCCTGCAACTCAGTCGAACTCAAGTTACTGGGGCGGCATTGAAAGACTTAAGCGGAATGAAAGGGATGCGTGTCTTAGATCTCAGCGGATCACCGATTGCGGATGTCAACATGGTCCATCTCAACGCATTCCCTAAGTTGGGAATTCTCGATCTGACTGATACCAAGATTGCGGACGCCGGGTTACAGCAATTGTCGGGATTCTCGAAGCTTGCCATCCTGAGGCTGGGAGGGACCGCCATCACCGACGCTGGCTTGGTGAATTTGTCGAGAATGTCTCGACTCGAACACCTGACCTTAGATCGTACTGCCATTTCAGACGCAGGGCTGCCATACCTAAAACCACTTTCCTGGTTGTCCCAACTCGATCTAAGTCAGACTCGCATCACTGACGCAGGGTTGTTGCATCTTGCGGGATTGACCGGAGAAGTCTGGCTGACTTTAGACGGTACACAGGTGACCAAAGAAGGCATCGAAAAACTCGAGGCGGCGTCAAGCGGAATCTCTGTTTCGAGCCCCTGAGCGAGAATTCCGCTGGCAGTTTGGGGTCGGGCGTTCAAATTTCAAAATTGGTCAGGTGATCGCGCTGCGAATGGGACTCCGCTGCGTGGCCAATTTTGAAATTTGAACGCCCGACCCCAAATCTGTGACGTCACGATGCTCAATGGACCGCCATCAATCCCACGCGCCCCTAATCTGTTCACATAAATCCGTGCCCGTTACCATTCAGATCATCTAGCTCGTCTGAGTCAATCTTGGCGTCCACCTCACGGGACTGACGAGCGGCCCGAGACGAAATTCGCAGTTGCTGCAATCGGCGTTGTGCCAGCAGTCCCGCCATCGAGTCGGCATAGAACATTCCGCGTGGCGTCGGACGAATGTTAGTCCCCTCGACTGTGATTAATCGTTGCTCAATCAACAGATCCAATTCGGGAGCAAAATCGGATCCCAACTGGTTGCCAAATGTCTGCTCATAGTTGGTGACAGAAATGTTGAGTGCGGCCAACCACCTGGTCAGCGCGAAGATTTTTAAGTCTGAACTTTCATACGCGAAGTAACGATCCCAGATCCGGCCGGGATGCTCGATGGCCGCCACGTAATCTGCCGAGTTATCCGGATTGACGGTCTTCACGCCAGCAGAGAAATCTTCGTTCGCCTGGAACGAAATGCCGCACGGACCGAATCCCAGCATCTCGTAGTTTTCGGGTTGGAAGCCACGCTCCTCATAGATGAATCGTTGCGAGCTGTGATGGACTTCGCGGCGTTCAAAATTAGTGAGCGATGTCTGTACAAATCCGGCATCCAGCATTTGCTCGCGCAGGACCAGCCAGTTGTCCGCGGCAGAATGGTTGTCGGGCAGCCCCGCCAGCAGGGTCTCGTCCTTCGACCAGGGAGTTCCCAGACCACGGAACATCACCAGGTGATAGAGACAGATCTGATCGAGGCCGATATCAATGGCTTGCTGTACGTCGTGCTGCATCTGCGGCAACGTCTGGTCGGGCAGATTAAACAACAGGTCGGCCGAAGCGGTCCACCCGCGGGCGTGGGCCGCCGCGGTGACGTCAGCAAATGTTTGCGTATTGCCAAATGCCTGGCGTCCCATCGTCCGCAGCCGGGCATCGTCAAATGTCTGGATCCCCATGCTGAACCGTACTCGCGGCGTCGAGACATCATTCTGCAGGATGTTCAAGAGAGCCTGTTGGCGAGTCAGAAACATCGCCGGGATGCCTTCCAGCGTGATCTCCGCCTGAGTCAGATCGAATGTGGCATTGAGCAACCGGCAGAGTCGCCGGAAGTCATCCGGCGGAGTCAGGTTCGCCGTTCCGCCGCCGAAGTACAACCCAGTGACCTCTCGGCCGCTGAGTTCCGGCTCGGCGTTGGCTCGCGCTGTGATTTCGCGACAAACCGCCGCGCTGACTTGCGAGATGCGGTCGGATCGAAAGGCTTCATGGGGAAACGTACAGAACCCACAAGCTGCGACTCGCGGGTTGCAAAACGGATGCGGCAGAACGCCGATCAGCAGTGGCCGCCGCGTCCCTTGGCTGAGATCAGGCAACGCAATCTCAGTGTCCGGCGAAACGCGAGGTAAAGCCCCAGCCAAAGGAAATCCATGCAGCAATCGATGCCGCTGCGGGCCATTCATCCGCTGAGTCAGTAGGTCCGACAGCTCACTTTTGACGGTCGTACGATGGGGGACAATTGCGGCAGCTAGGCGAAACATTGGAGGGCTCCATCGAGATTCTGGGGACAGATTGGAATTCGCTGCGAGCGTCATTCGTTGTCAGCTCGTCAGCGGCAGAGGACGTCAAAGCCAATCTCGTGCCACGCGGTTCATCAAGCCGTAATTCACTGTCAAATAATACGTTAGGGAACTCCGCATTTTTCGGACTCATCTTGCGGCGGACCGACTGCCGACAGAAAATGCTGTCACACTGACATTTTCTGTTGATCAAGATCCTTGTGTCCGACTTGCCGTGATCGAGAAACCGACTGATGCTCATCGAAAAATCCGAACGCCGCCTGATCGAACTTCTCGCACGGGTCGCCTACACGAATCCGTTCCTTCCCGAGCGAGTCACCTTGGAACGCGAACTTCTGGGGAGCGACTTCCGGGAGACCGCACCGGTGCTCCACTTTGAAGCCGGCTATCTGATCGACGGCATGCAGCCGAATCTCGTCCGACTGAGGGGCGTCGCCGAGGAGTTCGTCACGCGTTCGCGCGAACGGCTGATGAATGGCGTTAAGGCGACCCGGGATGAACTCGATCTGTTCGAGGATATCGGGATGTTCTCGCTCTACATGCTGATTGAGGAAGAGCTCGAGCAATTCACCATCGAGCCCGGCACACCCGGGCAATCGACGAGAGTCCAAGCCCTCTGGGAATCATTCTCGGCTCAGTACGAACGATGTTTTCAGCGGATTCCGGGCTGGGGGCAACTCACCCCACATCCTGCGGAGCATGTGTTTGCCGTCTTCTTTCAGATTGCACGGGCCTTCAACAACATCTTCCTGCAAATCCTGGGGGGATCGCCGGCGGCCGCTCGTTTGCGGGCCACGGTCTGGCAATCGATTTTCTCCTACGATCTCAAACGCTACAGCCGCTGGCTCTACGGGCGGATGGATCAGATCGCGACCTTGATCACAGGCCCCTCGGGGACCGGCAAGGAACTGGTTGCCCGAGCGATTGGCGTGTCGCAGTTCATTCCGTTTGATCCTCGCAAACGCGGATTTTCTCTCGGCCAGAACTCCACCTTCTATGCCGTGAATCTCTCGGCACTGCCGCCGACCTTGATCGAGTCCGAACTCTTCGGACACCGTAAGGGGGCCTTTACGGGAGCCACGGCAGATCGTGTCGGCTGGCTCGAACAATGCCCGCCGACAGGGGCCGTGTTCCTCGACGAAATTGGCGAGCTGGATGGCACCCTGCAAGTGAAGCTGTTGCGAGTGCTGCAGACGCGCACGTTTCAGCGGTTGGGAGAAACATCGGACCGTACATTTCAAGGCAAACTGATCGCCGCCACAAACCGCGACCTCGCCCACGAAATGCAAGCGGGACGCTTCCGGCCCGATTTGTACTATCGCCTCTGTGCCGACCAGATTGTCACTCCGACTCTCTACGAGCAACTCCAGCAATCCCCAGCCGATCTGCGGTTGTTCGTCGCCCACGTGGCGCGGAGGATTTTTGGTGAAGCCTCCGACAATCTGGATGAATTCGCGACCGAAGTCGTCACCTGGATCGACGCGAACTTGAGTCGCGATTATGCGTGGCCCGGCAACTTCCGGGAACTCGAACAATGCGTCCGCAATCTCCTCATCCATCGCAACTATCAGCCCGCGATTTTTGAACAAGCCGACGCCACGCGAGGCCCGCTGCCGGAGTTTCTGGCGGCGGTCGGCGAGGCGAAGCTCAATCGCGACGAGTTACTGGGAAAATACTTCGCACTAGTGATGTCACAGTGCTCGACTTTGGAAGAGGCAGCCGGTCGTCTCGGAGTCGATCGCAGGACGCTCAATCGGTTGCTTGATGCGGATTTTCTAGGTCAACTCAAGTAGCCTTCACGTCGCGTCCGGAGCAAAATCATCGAGCGTGTCGAGATACAAAGTCTCAACCTTCTTCCGCGCCCATGGCGTCTTTCGCAGAAACGCCAGGCTCGATTTGATGCTCGGGTCGAAGGTGAAACAGCGGATGTTGATCATGTAGCCCAGCTCGTCCCAGCCATAATGCGCGACGAGTTTCTCCAACATCGCGGCGAGCGTAATGCCATGCAAGGGGTTCCCGGGCTGTTCTGAAGTCATGTCGCTCTGGCGGTTTCTAGGACGAAGAAGTTTGCTCCACGCTGGGCAGGATACCACAAGTGCGACACGGTGGCACATCGCTGTCGAATCTCTGTACAACTGCCGCACCGCATGAGACGATATGCCACATCAAATCGGAAGGGCTTGATGAGACGTTCCGATTCTGATCTGTGGTCGCTACTTGAGGCAACTTCTTGATTCAACACAGGTTCTTAATTCAACACAAGGGACTTCTCATGATCCGTTTTCTCACGTTGTTCGTCGCGTTTGCCGTGGCGGCAATGGTCTGTCCGATCGGCGAAGCGCAGGCGGCCGATCCCGTTCGCATTGGCATCCTGGGGATCGATAATTACCAGGCGGTCGAATACGTCCAGATGTATAACAATCCCAAGGCCGAAGGAGATTTCGCCGGTCTGCGCGTCACCGCCGCTTACCCCGTCCTCAGCCCGGATTATCCCAAGAGTGCTGAGCTCACCGAGATGTGGAAAGCCCAGATGCTCAACATCAACAAGGTACCTGGCAATCCGGTGATTCCCCAGGTCGAAATGGTGACCTCGGTCGAGGAACTGCTGAAGCGGTGCGACGCCGTGATGATCTTCAGCCTGGATGCCCGGATGCATCTGGCCCAGGCCACAGCCGTGTTGAAGGCCGGCAAACCTCTTTACATTGGTCGCCCACTGGCCTCGACTCCGGAAGATGCAGTCGCCATTTTCAAGGTGTCCGAAGAGACGAAGGTCCCTTGCTGGAGCTGTTCGCAACACCGTTTCAGCCCCGGCTTCTCCGGGATGCGCGATCATGCCGAAGTGGGTAAAGTCCTGGGCTGCGATGTCTACGGCGGGTTTGATGTGAAAGCTGCCGAAGCGGACAAGTCAACGCGCGGCCTGCACAGCATTGAAACGCTCTACACGATCATGGGACCGGGAGTCGTGAAGGTCTCGTGCACATCAACCCCAAGCGTTGAGTCCATCACGGCCGTCTGGGCTGACGGTCGCGTGGGCACGTTCCGTGGCATCAAGGAAGGGGCCGCCAAATACAGTGCGACGGTCTTCGGCGACAAGGGAGTCTCCACCGCCGGCATCTACGGCCACGGCATTCCGGTGAATGGCATCGTCCCGACCAATGACAAGTACATGGGCTACGGCGGCCTGGCCATTCAGATGGCGAAGTTCTTCAAAGGCGGCCCAGTCCCGGTGACTCCCGCCGAGACGCTCGAGATCCATGCACTCTTCGTAGCAGCCGACGCCAGCCGGGCTCAGAACGGAGCGGTCGTGCCGTTACAGAAGTTGACGACCGCGAAGTAGTAATTGATTGCGTCAACGTGGGCACGCCTCTTCGAAGGCGAGCGTCCGGCGTGAGCCGGATGGTTGTTAGCGAGCTGCGACTCACAGGCAACCGACCGTTTTCAAATTCGGCCCAGGCGAGCCCGGCGGCGTAAGCCCCTGGATTCTGTTCGTTACAGATTTTGGAAACACAGAGGCACGGAGAACACAGAGGAATTGCCCACGCTCTGTGTTCTCTGTGCCTCTGTGTTTTTCTCTTCGTGTCCTTTGTGACCTCCGTTTCACAGCATTGAAAGCGATGCCCCATAGCACGTGATGAACGAAGAATCCCGGGGCTTACGCCGCTGGGCTCGCCTGGTTGCGGGGAAGTCGGCGTTTGCAGTTGCTTGGGCGTCAGTAAAAACCATCCGGCTCACGCCGGACGCTCGCCTGGGAATGGTATCACTTGGCTCTAACCGCGTAACGGATCATGCTGCCGCCAGGCGGGCGGGCAGATCGCATTGACCTTCGCGAAATGATCCGCGGGAATCATCACCCCGGCCGCTTGTACCGCGTCTTGGATTTGCTCCAACCGTTTGACACCGACCACCATCGACGTCATCGCCGGCTGCGACAGAGCCCAACTGAGTGCATACTGCGAAACCGGCACTCCCAGTTCCCCCGCGAGTTTTTCAATCCCTTCCAGCCGATCGAACAGCGCATCATCCTGCTTCCAGATCCAGTCGGGTTTCTCAGCAGCACGGGTGCCGTCGGGGGGCGGCTGGCCACGCCGATACTTGCCGGTGAGTAGGCCCCCCTGCAATGCCTGGTACGGGGTGACTCCAATTCCATGCTTCACGCAGAACGGCAGGTCGTATTCGAACTCGCGCCGCAACAGGCTGTAGGGGATCTGCGAACTGACGACGCGCGGGCCGCCTTGTCGCTCGGCAATCCACAGCATCTCGCACAGTTGCCACGCCGAGTGATTCGACATCCCGAAGTTGCGGATCTTGCCTTGCCGCTGCGCGATGTCGATGGCTTCCAAGGTGGTCTCCATCGGCACATGCTTGTCGGGCCAATGGATGATGTAGAGATCAATGTAATCAGTCTGCAGACGACGCAGGCTGCGGTCCACTTCCCGCAGAATGTGTACGGTCGAGAGCCCGCGTTCCTGAGGCCCCGGACCGACAGGTGCCCCGACTTTAGTGGCGATGATCATCTTGTCGCGACGATCGTGCAAAGCCTTCCCGACGATCTCCTCGGCAACTCCACCGGGACTTCCCAGAAACCGGGCATAGCCTTCATAGACGTTGGCCGTATCGATGAAGTTAATCCCCAGATCGATCGCCTGATGGATCAGACGAACCGCATCCGCCTCGGGCACCGGTGAGCCGAACGTCATGGTCCCCAGACAAATCGGCGAGACCAACAGTCCGCTGTTGCCGAGCGTGCGATATTGCATCAGGAAATCTCCATGAGATAGAGCCAGTGTGGAAGATCTTGCGGTATGACGTGGAGGAAATGGTACAACCACGTAGCCACGCTCGCCAGAGCGTGGGCCCGGGAGGGTGAAGGCCCCGCCGAGCGTTCTTATTTGCGTATCGCCGCTGTTCGTATTTGCGTATCGCCGCTGTTCGTATTTGCGTATCGCCGCTGTTCGTATTTGCGCATCGCCGCTGTTCGTATTTGCGCATCGCAAAGTGTGGTGAAAGGGGAACAAGATCTCACGCAAAGGCGCCAAGGCGCAAAGGATTCATCTCTTCGTACTTTGCGCCTTGGCGCCTTTGCGTGAGATCATCTTCTTCAATTCAGCGACACGGGGGGCAGTCAGTTCTACTTTGAAGGAAGTTCCTTGGAAGCCTAGCACGACCGCAGGTCGGCGTCCGCCGGAGGCCATGTTGTTCGTTGCCTCCGGCGGTCGCCGAGCTAAAGCTCGTGTTAGGCTCGGCGGGAGCCTCGCCCTCCCATCAAATTCATCCGCCCCCACGCTCTTGGCGAGTGTGGCTACAACCAACTCAAACCAAATCGGGCGAGTGCCGTTTGTGCCGGTTGCATGGCAGACGTCAAACGTGTCGATCTGCGTGGGCTACAAAGAGTTTTCCATGAGGGAAAACTACACCTGCCGATACGGAGAGGGTCGTCTTTATCTATATCACCCAAGACACCCACCTTGGCCTTCCATGCTCCCCGACTTTGCCGACCGCATTATTCATATCCGCACCCTGACTGAGTTGCGGAGCTTTATACGAGAGATGTTATGTGCCAAAGAAAACTTAATCTCTGAGCAGTTTCCCGTAACTGAAACGATTCTGCGGCGTGGCGAGCGATCTTGTGGACTGCAGTTCCAATTGTTCGGCCCACGCAGCATCCGCCTGGGAGCCATCTGGGCGGCAGATCACAACGTGATCTATTTCTATGCCGCCAACGGCGAACGCTATCTCAAGTTGCCCCTGCAACACCGGATCGCCGAAGAACTCGTCGCGGTCTGAGGAGACTGTGGAGTGGATCCAGAATCGATGTAGCGGAATCTCGTAAGAGTTCCGCTCCCGAGACTGTAGACCCTGGCGGAACTCTTACGAGATTCCGCTACGCCCTGGCGCCCAAGTCTCTGAAAAGGCGGATTGTCCGAGGGATGCCATTTGTGCGGCGAAGGGCGCGTAATTTGGTCAACTGGGGAGTTCTGGTGGCTTGACGTTCGTCGCGCAAGTCCTATAGTAGGGAAACCTCAGCCGAAGTGGCGGAATGGCAGACGCACTGGATTCAAAATCCAGCGAGGTTTACTCCTCGTGCGGGTTCGACTCCCGCCTTCGGCACTTGGACTTACGGCGAATCGCAGAGAGTGCAGAAAACCGACCTTCTGCACTTCCTCTGCACTCGCTGGGTTCGCATTGCTATGATGTTGCTACAGGAGCAAATCATGGCCTCTCTCCAACAAAAGGGTGATCGCTGGTATTGCCAGTTCGTTTATCAAGGCAAACGCAGCACTTTTCCCGTCGGCAACGTCTCTGAAGAAGAGGCGAACGCCAAGGCCGCCCAAGTCGATTACATTCTTCTTCGATTGAAGCAGCGGCTTATCAAGCTTCCGCCAGGCGTCTCGATTGTCGACTTTATCCAGTTCGATGGGCGCCCCGAGCAACTTCCCCCGCAGGAGAAGACCACGCTTGCTGAGTTGCAGGCCAAGTACCTCGATGCGCACAAAAAGTCGCTCGAAGAGACGACCCTAAAAGGCATCCGGATTCACTTCAAGCATTTGAAGCGAATCCTTGGCGAGAAGTACCCGATACCTGAACTCGATCTGGCGAAGCTGCAGGAGTACGCCAACAAAAGGGCTGAGGAAGACGGTCTGCACGGTAGAACCGTCGCAGCAGCGACGATCAAGAAAGAAATCGTGACACTTCGCACGATGTGGAATTGGGGGCTGCCGATGAAACTCGTCACCGGCAAGTTTCCAAACAAGGGCCTGCAGTTCGAAAAGGAAGTCGACAAGCTGCCGTTCATGACAATGAACGAGATCGAGCGTCGGATCGCTGGCGGCGGTTTGAGTGACGCGGAGATTGTTGATTTGTGGGACTCGCTTTATCTCACCGTCGATGAAATAGCAGAACTTTTGCAGCACATCAAAACCGAAGCGATCCAGCCATTTGTTTACCCAATGAGTTGTTTCGGAGCGTACACCGGGGCGAGGCGGTCCGAAATGATCCGCGTTCGGGTGACTGATTTGGATTTTGAACAGAACATCGTGACCATCCATGAAAAGAAGCGAGTGAAAGGACGCCTGACAACTCGTCGCGTACCGCTATCTCCGTTTCTCAGGGATGTGCTGAAAAATTGGCTCGCCACACATCCCGGCGGGCAATACCTGTTTTGCCAAGGAGTGACCGTGGCGCGGAGCAAGAAACGCAGTCCAACGACCGGTCATAAAGGGCAGTCGACGCGAGCTAAGACCGCCAGCGGACGATCGGAAATGGTAAAACAACGCAATCAGATCGAGACGGGTTCTCTGACCCCAGATGAGGCTCACGACCACTTCAAGCGAGCTCTAGGTGAGAGCAAGTGGAAAGTGATAGGGCTGCATGCCCTACGCCACAGTTTCATCTCAGCTTGCGCCAGCAAAAATATCGACCAGCGCGTTATCGAGGAGTGGTCTGGACACATGGACGCTCAGACTTCCCGACGTTACCGCCACCTTTATCCGAACGTCCAGCAGGATTCGATGATCAGCGTATTCGGGCGAGAAAAGCGTGACTAATGGAGCGCTATCCTCGCAATAGCGTCGCCCAAATGTTGGCGCAAAAGAAAACCGGCTGAGTCTTGGACTCGGCCGGTTTCGGACAATTGAATAGATTTAGACAGCGGATTCACCTGAAAGTCGGAATTGTCCCATGATGTCCTCAAGTAGCTTGAGATCAAACATCCGTTGCTCAGCAAGTACTTCAAAGCAAGGAGCAAGTCGTATCTCGGAAACAGCCAGATGATATAGAGGGCCACCATCCGAAACCACAACAGAGAAACCATGCGGCGACAATTGACCTCGGAGTCGGGAAATATTTTGACACAAGGTGTTATCACTTCCTTCACAAACGGGAAGGAGGTTAACGAGTGGATGCTGTTGTAGTTTCAAACCGCGAGCCAAATGAAGCAGCACGAGATATTGGGCGTCAGTAATCCGATAGGTCTTATCTGTGTGGTCTCTGAAGTGCAGTCTAACCAAGTAACCTCCCTGGTAGGGGCCGCCAAGTTCCAGGGCAGGTTGAATTCCGCCTGGAAGAGCCGATGCGGGGATTGGAATTCCTTCTTTTATCACATAACGAAAGCCATCGAACTCTTCGCCTTGAATGGTGAACAACTCGATATCGCTCGTAGAGATTGATACGCAACAGAATGCTAACTCAGCATCCTCTAGATTCTTCAATTTTGCCAGGATTTCCACTGCTCACTCTCCTTTCATCGCCCTCGTTCATGTCACAACGACCAGTTCAGGTCGAACTGAAGCCACTATCGATGATCCGGGAAAGCTAGATGTTGCGCAGGGCGCAAGAATCACTTGCGCGTCGTTGCGAAATCCTGTAAGCTAGAGATGTGGACCAAATACAGGAAAAGGACCTTCGGCAATTCGCAGCTGGCAAGCTGTCCAAAGAATCCGAGGGCTATAAGCAAATCGAAGCTGATTTGGCTGCAGATCCTGAAGATGGAGAGGTGGCAAGGTATCTAAAACGATTGGAGCAATTCACTCGCAACCAGTTCGAAAACATTGATTGGTCGAGGCTGGTGGATGAACCGAAACCTGAATAATGCAAGTCATGAAGGATGGATTAGAGTTCGCTCCGATAGTTCGGACGAGCTGAATTCCTCGTGCCGGGCGGCAAGATGCTCTGGATTGTGCCATGGATACAGATGAAAGAGCGATTCTCATCAGTTTCCGAGATGGCGTTCGCGCTGTTGCAGCACGAATGATTTGGAAGTGGGCGGTCGACGACCTAGGGCATCCCCGAAAAGCAAGCCTCGCCAGACGGATTGATTTATCGGCAGGGAACGTCTCAAAAGGAGTCCGCGACGGAGTGCTCACGGTGGAGACTTTGGTGTTCCTTCTTTCGCAGCACGATCTCGAATTCTCAGCCATTCCAGACATGCCGAAGAAGAGATTCAGGGCATTTGGAGGAATCTTGAAGGCAGTTTCTTGCTGCCGGAAGCTCGAATTGAAGGATCAGTTGGACCTCGACAGTTCGTCCGCCGCGACTGATAACGAAAATACTTTAACTGAAATCTCACTCAAGGACTTTTTCTGTTTGTGGTGCATGACAAGTCGGATTCGGAGTTGGACTAAATTGTGGACTGAGTCCGAAGGAACTAAACAACTTACGGGCAGCCATACTAAAGCTATCAAGCAGTTGACGAGATCGATCGCCGATGACGCAAATTCTCTGTACAAGGAGTATGTGCGAGCTGTGCCACATGACGGCTACACCACAGGAGACATTGCCTATATTGAGCCGGAACACTATGACAATTTGAGACAGAAATGGGCGATTTCTCTCGAAATATGTCGAGATGTGTTGACGCGGAGAGAAATTTTAACTGACGGCAAATTTTGGAGCTGGGTCGAGAACAAATGAGTAACATTGATCTCCATACGCTTCGCCTCTTTTATGCCGGAAGGCTTGCTCCTAGTTCGGACGCGTATCGCATCATCGAAGCCGATCTCGCTGCAGATCCCGAGGACGGAGAGGTCGCGCAATTTCTGAAGCGCCTCGAACGATTTACTTCTTCCGAATTAGACGTCAATTGGGGTATCTTGCTGAGTATTTCGGAATCTGAGGAAGATGCCACACTTACCCCATCCGATTTGATTGCCAATGACTTAAATCTTAGTGACTTTGTCCCACAATCTGCATCCTCCGATGATGCTCAAGCAGTTCTGCACCAAGAACGAGTTGAGTACAAGAATTCTACTTCTCCGGATTCGATGGAATCCTTCTCACTGCATGCCGCTGAATACTTGCGAATGGATTTGACCGAGCTGCGCTCTAAACTGGCCGGCTATGATAAGGCTTACCGATCTGGAGATCCGTTGGCTCCTTATAGGGCGGAACTTCGAGAATTGATCTGTGAAGGCTGGAACTGGAATGCACATCGAGACGATCCGTCGATAAAAGACGAATCGGCAATGGTTGGTACTCTAGCGCTCGTTATCAGCGAATCTGACATTCCATTTCCATTCCCAGCTGCAATGATCGCAGCATTGCTCGTACGAGAGGGACTGGACAATCTCTGCAACCCTTTCCGCTAATTTCGGTCGCTATGGAGTCTGCAGAAGGACGAATGCCATCCATTGACTGGGAAGCATCCCGGGCGAGCCCTCTCGTAGTTTCCGCCGAGCAAACTGGAAAGCAGTTGCGACGGTACATTCTGGATCACTGAGCAGTCGGCCATAAAAGTGCTTCATAAATTGCCACGCAACACGGTCTTCAATTACCCACCGCGCAGCAATAACGGACTTCGCACCTCCGGCGAGAAAGGCCCACGCCAACGATAAGGGTTGCTCACCCGATGTGTGCTTGCCTGCGCTCGTTAGGCAACTGTTTAAGAACACAAGTTCGAGATGCGACCAGTTCTGACCTAAGATGTCAAATACGTGCACGCGAGTGGGAGAACCTTCTTTAGAGGCAAAGCATAGATTTGAAAGCTCCCATGTCTTCGAAAACGCTTCTCCATGCGTGCTTATGTGCAGGATTGTAGACTTCGTCGAGTTCTCGCGAAGAAATGAATCTCGGGTCGCTGCCAAATCACAGTGGACTTCCAACTGGATATTATGTTTCTCTTCGAGATCTTCCAGATACCACTTTTCATACGCCGACAACAGTAGCGGTACCGGCCAACCAGAAGGGGGCAATGATTTGGCGGGATCGTGTGGGTATTGCAGAATCGCTTCGGCTCCATCGTAGATCGTCTGCCGCAAATCATCGTAGAAATACTGCGGATTCTCGGAGTAAGGAACTCTGCCCCAGTAGGAAATGCAAACTTGGTCACCGCCGCGAACTGAGCTTTGAGATGGCGCATAATCATCGCAAGCATTTAGCATGTCCGCGAGAGGGGATGCTCGTCCGACCTGATCGACAAATCCAATCGAGTTCAACCGTCGAGGTTCAGTTGTGTCCTGCAGGAGATATCCGATCCTCGACTTTTCCGTTCTCAACACGCTCACCATTTCCGAATCAAACTTGCGTGACAATTCGGCGTGGGCTGTCAGTTTTTCAAGCCTTGCGACCGCTTCATTCCACTGTCCCGAACTCCAGAAGTGAACGCGATCGTCCTCAAAAGCGATAAGTCCGAGTTGATTTCCAACAGAAAGAATATGAACTGCCGCGTCGGCCTTGAGAGACCCTCTTCCTGAAGTATCCCTAGATTGCTCGTGAGCCCGGAGCTGCAAGATGGTACGAAGTTCTCGCAATTGGTCCATCGCAATGTGAAAGTATTTTTCATCCAGAACACTGTGCCCGGATTGTGGATCGAGGGTTTTCTGAAGCGTTTCGGCGATTCGCTCGCACAGTTCCTGGTATGAGAGTTGATCCTCGAACGTCGAGGATCGCAAAATGGAAGCAAATGTGCGAAGAGTGTAATGGCTAAGCCGCCAGTCACTCATTGAGTCGAGCACCACCCTTAATTCTTCCAGTTCGTCTCGATGCTCTTGCGATAATCGTTGGGTCTGAAGGCACACTTGAACGTTCAAATCCACTGAGTTGGTATTGATAATTCCAAGATCATACCAGACGAGTAATGCGAGCCATTTAAGAAGATCTTGCTGACTGTGGCGACTGAAGAGTGTTGCCTCTCCAGTTGGGAAACGGTGACGAAGCTCTTCAATTGATGCTCGCGTATGACGGAGAACGCTCAGCATGGGAAGATCTGCGACGACTTCAAATGACCCCGCGTGACTTACGCGAGTGACGGCATCGAGTATGATGTCTCTGACGCCGATAAGTCGATCCGCCGGATCCGCAATTCCGGCGAGTCTCGTTAGGTCCGCGTCCCACTTATTTACTTCAGCACTCATCCCGTTCCTGCCTCCACCTTAGACCGCATCGCCGTGATTTCTCCACCCTTCCCTGACAAACTTTTGAATTGGCGATTCAGTCGGGATAGTCTTATAAAGCTCTCGCCCTGCTCGATAAAGCTTCATGCGAGGATTCTGTTCGACAATTGACTTGAGTCGTAAATAGACGACGCGATCTTCAGCATCGCCGATTGCCTCTAGAGAATCAGCAAGTTCAAAGATCTCAGCGAGCAATGGTGCGGGATATTTCTCTGGCTCATCAATTGACATTCCAATTCGAATTGGCAACATCAGATTACCAAATGCTGCGTGCCGTTCATTCATGTCAAGAAGGCTTTTAGCAAACACCATCCCGAACTCGATTCCCCTTAGCTGTTCGTCAGTGGAGAGGGGCGTGCCTTCACTCTCTGCAATCGTGCTGCGTTTTAGAAAGTCGAGCCAGGCACTTCCTTTCAATCCGAGCTTTTCATCTAGTCCCTGACAAATAACCACCGGCTTCGCATCGCTTTCGAGCGCGATCCTTAAGATGCCCAAGCCAGTTTTAGCCATTAGCTGCGACGTTTCGTCCTCAACGTCAGAAACAAGAAGAACTTCGCGATAAGATGCGATCGCTTCGGCGATCATCTTGCGACGCTCATACGCCATCGCAAGATCAAGAAGAGTGTCTGCTCGCTCTGTTCCCTTCGGTGACAGAAATCGCAAGGCACGTAAGAGCAGCTCCATCTCATCATCAAACTCATCCCTTGCCCTTGCCGCGATGGCAGTCGCATGAAGGACGGTTCCAATGGCGATACTTTGTTCCCGTTCATCGTCTGGAGTGATTGTGTCTACAACAGAGTTTGCCCATGCTAGTGAATCCCTGGCCGATGATGCAGCACCTGCGATGTAGTAGGCGTATGCCTCCCGGATTGCAAAGATGGCTGCAAGAAAAAGTGTTGGCTCTGCTTTTGACTGATAATAACGATATGCCGACAGCAGCATCCCGGCATGAAGATGACTTAATCGATCATCGAAGTCTCCAAAAAAATTACCCTCAATTGTAGCCAGGGGATCATCTTCAAAAAGGGACCATTCATTACCTTTGGACTTCATTCGTTCGAATAACAGTGTCTCCGATCGTGTTCGCATGACGAATGCGATCGCACCTGTCACCGAACTGCCTTTTTGGAAACTGACTTCAAACATGCGTTTTAGGCCAATCGCAGCTTCAATATCATCACTCTTTGCGAATCTAGCTCGAAGTACTTCGGCCTCCGACGGTAATGAGGAAGTCTCATCTTCAAGAAATGCCCTCCATCGTCCGCTCATGTCACTATAAAACCGGGGCGTCACCGTACACAAGTTGAGCAAATCGACCGAGAAGAACTCTGCCGTGTCATACATGGATTCTGCAAGATGTTCCTCGCCGACTTCTCGCGCCTGAATTGAAAGTGCATTACAAAATTGCGAGATCCAGTCGCGTTCATGTGAAACCCAACATGATTTGAGTTCTTGGATGCGCGGTTTACAATACGTGATTGTTTGATGAGCAATATCAGGACGGCCAGCGAGGAGAAAACCATACGCCTCGCGAAGTCCAAATAGCAAATTGATTACTCGTACTCTATGAAGATCCGCTTCCGCGGTAAGCGATCTAAACACTGCCAGAAGGATGGAGCCAACCAAGCACGACTCCGGATTCCGGTCATTACCGAAATACACACGCTCGATTTCAAGCAGCGGATCCTTTTTGGCCTGAGAGGGCGTTAGCCCACGCGACTCCATGATAGCCCACATCTTCTTATTCTTGATCGAATAAATCGCGTGCCCGATATCACTCTGAAGCTTGCCAGACACCGAGTCCAGGAGTCGCTTCATGTCAACTAAGTGCTCAAGGTCAGCCTCGTATATTGACGCACGATAGTAATTGAACAGGATTGTGGCAGCTGCGATCGCGTCGTGTGATTGCTCGCGCACGCAGTTCCAGCATTTCTCCAGAAACGAAGCGGGCATCGCTTGGAGGACCTCCGGATAAGAATAATACAGGTCACATACTTCACTTACCTGCGGTTCCAGTGGCGCATCCAGGTTCCATTTTGGCTCCGGGTGGTAGATTATCAAAAGGCGATCAATTAGCGCGCCCTTAAACTGATCAAGATGAGGAGTTGGCCACGCTAGGCTGGGAGAGCCGTATAACGCACGCCCGTCATCCCAGATCTTCGTCAGTGGACCATTGAGCTCCGCCGCGTGGGCGGAAGTCGTACAATAGAGAAAGGTACTGAATCCGTTATTGCGGCATGCCCAGTTTGCTTCATCAGCTGTCGACGCTCGTTTTATCTCCTCAATCGCCGCAATGACCTGCGCGTTTTTTTCTCGTAAGCTACTCATTCTAACCTCATCAAATGCCCTAAAGCTTCGGTGTCGTCGAAGCAACTCTAATGAACTTCCTCATCCACCGGTCAACGCGTATCACGTGCCACAAACGATTTGGTGCAAATGTATTCTGTACAGGAGCTCGTCGTATTGCAATCCTTCCCATTTTCCGCTCTTCGCCATCGCTCTTCCTGAGAGTATGCAGCCATATGGATATCTGCGATCTGGCTAGCACTCGAGCATCAAGACTTTGCTCGGCTCTCATCCGCATTAGTTAGCGATATCTTCAACGGACAATGAAAACCGACTCCTCGACCACCAATTCGTCAACGCGGACTGCCCATCACAAGGCCATAGTCGTGACCAATTCACATGCCGACTAATGCCTTTTCAGACCTCAAAACAGGGGTAGCCACAGTCGCTAGATCGCGAGAATTCCGCATTCTGGCGGCTCGGATTGGCTCCAGTTGTCATCACTTGACGCAAACTGCAAAGTGTCCTGCTCGCATGGAAGCGACTTACCGAAAATATTCGCCAAGCGATATTGGTACTCGTCGCGTCGTAGCAAGAGGGGAGGATGCAACGATGAGCAGCGTTCCCTCCCAACTTCCAAACTCAAAATCCAGGCGTGTACCCTTGAGCGTTTGGGAAGTTCCCAAGTTGCTCAAATCGGTGCATAATTATTGGAAGACCTCACTTCCAAAAGCTGAAATGGAGCCTGCAGGGGCCGCGGCAAACGCAACCAGGAACAGGCTGAAATCACGGCGATGGGATCACGTACGTCCGTCTTTGTTTGCACAATATGCGACATGGTTGGCCTCCTGTCCTGAAAGCATCGGTGTGACTAGGCCATCGCTTCCGCGATAGCTTCGTTCAACTCAGTCATTTCGAAATGATTTCCCAGCTTTTCTTGTAGACTTCACAAGTCGTCTTGCGGAATCTGGAAAAAATGGCGTAGACTACTTTGAAAGCGTCGGGTGCTCACGTACGCAGCAAAATGGGTTGGAGATTGAACTTGTTCGCCTGAAAACGCCGATGATTGATTGCGAGCCGGAGAGAGCTACTCAATCTTTCCAACGTAACGGAATCAGGGTCGGCAGCATCAGCGCAAGGTCTTCGAGTTCGAGTGGCGTGTTGAATTATGTTCTGCAAACGAGATATCGTCTGGCGATCTTTGGTGTGGGTGATGATCCCGTTCACCCTGGCTGCTAGCTTGCCTCGGATGCACTGCCGGTGCGCGGCGGCTCAAGGGTTATTGTTTTGTGATTGCTGCTTTCGGAGCACTGTTGTCGATTCGAACCATTCCGCTCCGCCGAAACGTAACTGCTGCCACACCAAGAAGTCTGAAGCAGGACATGTGGCCGCACCGCATGTGGCGGTTTCCCGACCTGATTGTGCCACTTGTGTGCAGATGCCTGCTCCGAAGACGGGCAGTTGCTGCAGTTGGACCGCCGCAGTGCTCACTGCACCTGGGGAAGGTGTAACACCAGCAGTCCCCACGGACACCGTCGCTTGGGAAATGATCCTGTGTGACGAGATGCCTTCTGTTCTGGCCAGCTTTGCCCCTCACGGCAACGCCAGTGCTTTATTGCCTCAAATCGACCGCATCACAGTGTTTCAACACTTGGTCATTTGACAGGCGTTCGCGGGTAGCTTAGCGCACTCGCCTTCTGCAATGGTATTGCTCCAATTTTTAGGTGGGGCGATCCGCTACTTTAACCACCGCTTCTGTCACGGGTTTCGGGGCTGCGCGTCCGTCTTTGACGCCGGTTGCGCACTGTCTGCGCACGGACCTCGACTCGTGCCAGCGTTGGTCGCGCAGAGTTCTCATTGATCATTCAGGAGAATCTGGCGGCCCATTTGTTCCCGTTATTTACAGGGAGTGAGTTCGTTCTCGAAAACGATCACTCACTCCATCTATCCATAAGGTGTCGATCATGTTGCGTTTCATCCAAACAGTGAGTCTCTCAGCAATTCTGGCTTCCGGAACCATCTTCGGTGGTCAAAGTGCGATGGCTGGTGGCTGCGGTCAGTCGTGTGCGTCACAAGCGACGTGTGCCGCGCCAGCGGTTCCGACTGGCAATGTCGCGCCACCGCAGATGCAAATGGACCATGCAGGTCATGCTCAAGTCAACAGCCGGACCCGCTATCAGAGTACCTACCGAGCCCCCGCGGCGCAGCCACAGTTCTACTCCCCCGCACCGCAGTATCGTGCTCCGGCTCGGAACCACGATCTGAGGAATGACTTCCAGTATCAGCTCCGTGCCGGCCGGAAGATCGAAGGTCTGTAATGTGACATGCAACGCTCGCAGCGGCCTGCGTGAGCGGGCCGCTGCGGGTGATTGTCTACGGCGTCAACGCAACATTGGCGTGGGTATCAAGTCAGATACTTGGACGACCGTTTTCCGGAAAAGTTGACATGAAGCTGATGCAATTGTTAGCGGTCTCGATTTGATGAGGAGGGATTTCAATGACTGAACTGACGTTGTTGCGCCGTGCGAGTCCTCTCGCGCAGTCGGCCGAACAGCTGCGGATCCTTTCCAACAGCGAGTCGCAGTTCAGCTTTGGACAGATGCTGGCCCGTCACGAACAGCTACCGCTCCGGGCGACCGGGACTGCAGTCTTACAGATCAATGTTGGAAAACTCTGCAATCAGACGTGTCGGCATTGCCATGTCGACGCGGGGCCAGAGCGGCGCGAAGTCATGTCACGAGATACGGCCGAAGCGTGTCTTGAGGTACTGCGCCGTTCGGACATTCCCACGTTGGATATCACTGGAGGGGCGCCGGAGATGAATCCTCATTTCCGATGGCTCGTGACTCAAGCCCGTGGTCTGGGGCGACGGGTCATCGATCGTTGTAACCTGACGATTCTCGTAGCGCCGGGCTTTGAGGATCTCCCTGAGTTTCTGGCTGAGCACCAAGTCGAGATCGTGGCCTCGTTGCCCTGCTATCTCGAAGAAAATGTCGACAGACAACGTGGCGAGCACGTCTTTCGCCGCTCGCTTGATGCGCTACACCGGCTCAATGCCCTGGGATACGGTCCGCCCGGTTCATCACAGATCCTGACGCTCGTGTTTAACCCGACCGGCCCGACGTTGCCACCCGACCAGCAACAACTGGAAGCCGCGTACCGACGCGAATTGCGATCGCGTTACCAAGTCGAATTTACGCGCTTGTTTACGATTACCAACATGCCGATCAGTCGCTTTCTGGATGATCTGCTGCAAGCCGGCCAATTCGACGCCTACATGCACAAGCTCGTCGCAGCCTTTAACCCGGCGACGGTCGAGGGCCTGATGTGTCGCACCATGTTGTCGGTGGACTGGCAGGGAAATCTCTCGGATTGTGACTTCAATCAAATGCTCGGCCTGCCTCTGATCACCGGCCTGCCCCTAAACATCGTCGAACTCGACGACGTGGCTCTGACCCAACTAGGGAATCGTCAGATCATGACCGGCCAACATTGCTTTGGATGTACTGCGGGCGCTGGATCGAGCTGCCAAGGGCGGCTCGTCGGTAATAACCACTGACGTCGCGAATGCGACTTTCAGTGATCAGAAACTAGTCCACTTCTTTTGTTACTCGGCAGGAAAAAGATGACAGATCGGTTGTCAGAACGAGCGAGCCTTTCGAGCGAACAGCAGTTCGCTCAGGCTGCGCTGACACAGCCGGATCGTGTGATCGTATTCGCCAGGTTTCCCGAGGCCGGTCAGACGAAAACTCGGTTGATCCCGTCCCTGGGCCCTGAAGGATCCGCGCAACTTCACGCTGCCCTGACTCGGAGAACATTGCAAGTCACCCGGCAACACTGTGCGGATCGATTGTGCGATCTGGAAGTACGGTTTGCGGGAGGCGACGTCTCGCGAATGGGCAGCCAATTCGGAAGCGAACATCAGTATTCAACCCAACAAGGCCGCGGTCTGGGCGAACGGTTGGAGGACGCGGTCTCGGCCGCGTTCCAGGCAGGCACGAAACGCGTGGTCGTGATTGGAACCGATTGCCCAGAAATCGACTCAAGCATCCTGAGAGAAGCGTTTGAGGCTCTGATGCACGCGGACGTCGTGTTGGGGCCCGCCATTGACGGGGGGTACTATCTGATCGGGCTGCGCGCCAACCAGCCCGAATTGTTTCGCGGAATTGAATGGGGGACCGAGAACGTATTGCGGCAGACGCTCCAGCGTGTTCGGCAGGCACATTGCAGTGTCCGACAATTGAGGTCCCTTTCCGATGTGGATTACCCCGAAGATCTCCTGGCTTGTCGCCGTGTACTCGGAGCATTCTCCGAGGTCCTACCCACAATGCAACGTGGGCTGCTGTCTGTCATCATTCCCACTTTCAACGAAGAGCGAACGATTGAGCAGACGTTGGAACCGCTGGTGGACTTGAAACAGGTCGAGGTGCTTGTCGCGGATGGCGCTAGTACGGATGCGACTGTCGACATCGTGCGGCGAATGGGAATTCGGGTTGTGCCGGTCAGACGAGGACGCGGGCGGCAAATGAATGCGGGGGCGGGATTGGCTCGTGGTGAAGTCTTCCTGTTCCTACATGCCGACACGAGATTGCCCAGCGGATTTCAAGAGCATGTTTGGTCAACGCTGGATCGGGGAGCCATTGCGGGGGCGTTTCGACTGCGCCTCGATCACGAGCATTCGGGGTTGCGCTGGATTGAATGGGGAGTGAATCTGCGTTCGCATTACCGCCAGATGCCTTATGGCGACCAAGGTCTGTTCGTGCGATCGGAGCTGTTTCATCGGGTCGGTGGCTTCCCCAATTGGCCTCTGATGGAAGACTACGAACTGTGTCGCCGTTTGCAGAAACAGGGCAGGATCTGGCTCGCTCCCGCCACCGTGATCAGTTCGGCGCGACGCTGGCTGAAGCTGGGCCTGTGTCGGACCACACTGATCAATCAACTCTGTATTGCTGGATTCCACCTGGGGGTGTCGCCGGAACGGCTGGAACGCTGGTACTCATACAGGAACTGCAGCACAGGGCGAGAATTCCGGGACGAGCGAAAGCGGATCGAAAACGAAAACCAAGAAGCTCATTGAATTACCGTAGATGAGGGGACTCATGTCACAAGTCATCGAACAGGCCGTGAAGTCGAAATACGGGGCTGTCGCCACGAGCGGCCTCTCCAGCGAGCATTCCGGCGTCCGCGCCGTGGCTGAGGCGTTCGGGTACTCGCCCGCAGAGCTGGCGTCGATTCCCTCCGGGGCCAATCTGGCGTTGTCGTGCGGAAATCCCACAGCAACCGCCAACTTGCGGCCGGGCGAGGTTGTCGTGGATCTGGGCTGTGGTGGTGGCCTCGATGTGTTTCTGGCGGCATCCAAAGTTGGGCCGAGTGGCAAGGCCATCGGCATCGACATGACCACTGAAATGCTGGAACTCGCCCGCCAAAATGCCGCCCGAGGCCAGCACGGCCAACCGATCACGAACGTCGAATTCCATCAGGCCACCATCGATAAATTGCCGCTGCTGGATTCGACGGTGGACTGCGTCATCAGCAATTGTGTCATCAATCTGGCGCCGGACAAGCCGGCAGTGTTTCGTGAAATCGCACGAGTGCTGAAGCCGGGTGGCCGGCTGGCGGTCAGCGACATCGCCCTGAAACAGCCGCTCCCGATGGAACTCGGACAGGACTTGATGGCTTATGTGGGCTGCATATCAGGTGCCATTCCCATTGAGGAATATCGCCGCCAACTTCTGGAAGCTGGCTTTGGTGCGGTTGAAGTTATGGACACCGGCACCGATCTGAATGCGTACGCGAAGGTGGAAAACCAGGGCGGCTGCTGTTCACCAGCGGTCTCCGGACTGCCTGTCGTGGAAACAGATTGCTGTTCAACGCCAACAACCGACGAGACTTTGCACGCCCAACTCCTCGACCTATTGAGTCGGTACAACATCAATGAGTACGCAGCGAGCGTGCGAGTGTTTGCCGTGAAGCCGCACGGCTGACATCGCTGTCAGACGCGTAATGAATCGAACGTCTATCTCCAGAAATTGAACTTCCCCTGAAATGAAATTGGAGCAAATCGTCATGCCAGCGAATCGGTGGTTTCCCGTCTCATTGATTGCCAGCGCCTTGATGCTGGCAAGTTTCACTGCGGCCTTCTCGGATGACACTGCCAAACCGGTGCCCAGCCCTAAAACGGACAAATCTGGCGAACCTAAAATCAAAGCCGCATTGGCCAAGCTGTCCTTAGCCGATCGGCCTGCGGCGGCGGCCCAGCGGTACTGTCCGATTATGGATACGGTCAGATTGGGAGCGATGGGTACGCCGGTCAAAGTCGTCATCGACGGCAAGCCCGTGTTCCTGTGTTGCAGCGGATGCCAAGACGAAGCGGCGGAACACGGCAAGGAAACTTTGGCCAAAATTGAGAAGCTGAAAAAGGCGACCGCCGCCATCGCGAAATTGCCGGTCACCGATCAACCGCTCGCTGAAACTCAGCTCTTCTGCCCCATTGATGAGGGTAGCCGTCTCGGTTCAATGGGGACTCCAGTGAAACTGATGTTGGAGGGCAAGCCGGTCTTCCTGTGTTGTAAGGGATGTGAAGATGCGGCTCGTGAGAACACCAAGACGACTTTAGCCAAAGTGGAAGAGATCAAGAAGGAGAACGCGAAGGCGGCGCCCCCAGGCGAGTGACCGTCACAATTATAAACCGGGAACTGCTCCCCAAAAGTAGATTCTGGAAACAGCAACTCATGAATCCCGAAGTAACATTTGCGGTTCATGCGATGGGAATACGGCGACTTTCAAACGATAGACCGAGACCTGTTGAGCCCGGTCTGCTTAAAGTTTCAGAGAGGAAATGTCATGAAATTGCAACTGTGTGGCTTGGGATTGGCGGTCCTGTTGCTCGTGGTGCCTGGCGCTTTTGCGCAGAATGACGCGAGTCTCGATGCGGGTAGAAAGATTCGGGACGGGGGGGTTGCGCACGGAGTCCAAATGTATCAGCGACACGTGCAGGATCGTTCGCAGGTACTCCACTACTACAGTCAGTCAAAACAGCCGATTCCGAAGGTCGAGGCCACCGAACTGGTGACCGGAATACGGAAAGATCTGACGGCTTCAGATAAAGCATTGGCGAAGCTCAAGACCGAACACGCCAAGGAACCGGAAGTGGTGAAGTTGATCACTTCGATTGAGAAGCACCATGCGAAAGCTCACGAGGTCTGCAACACGGCCGAGGAGCACTGCCTCAAGGAACATGGCGACCATGCTGTGATCGCCGATTGTTGCAGCGAGATGTGGCATGAAGTCGATGCCGCTCGCGCTGATACGGCAAAGCTCATGAAACTGCTCAAGATCGAGAAATTGGAACCGCCGAAACCAGTACCCCCCCAGAAACCGGCAGCCAAGTAGCGGTCTTGCGCTGCGCGTCGATGTTTGAGATTGGGAGCTGCCCTGAGTCTCGCGTATGAGACTCAGGACGGTCTCGAATTCTCAGGATATGGGCTGCCTGGAATGCGGGTTGACGTTCGCGAAGATTCATCCAGTGGAGCTTCTCTCGATGTCCCTCCGGGCCTTGGGTGAGCAGTCGGGCCGAGTTGGCGGGTTAGCACCTTGTTAGTGTCGGCTCGTCACCCGGCTGCTCTCCCAATGGTCGGAGAATTTTAGTCCGCAGTAAAACGTCAAAACATTTAACCGGCTTTACCGGAGACCTTGATTCATGTCAGAACAGCATCCACCCCCGCTGCATCCCGGCACCCCAAACCCGGAACCGCCCGATGAAGGGGGGCTGAAGGCACCGCCGGGTTTGAGTTATTGGCGCAAGGTCTGGTGGTGGTTTGACTTCGTGATCCTGGTCAAGCTCGCACGCTTGCGGTTTGTCGCCGTGCTGGTGGCCATTGGCGCGGTGATCACCCAATGGGACACGCTCGTGGCGTACTATGAGAAGTACACGCGTCCCTCCGGGGAAGCCGTCGCGGTGGCAGGGGATACCGAATTCTTCTGCCCCATGCACCCTTCGGTGATCCGTACTAACGGGAAGGAGAAATGCCCAATTTGCTTCATGCCGTTGTCGAAGCGGAAAAAGGGGGCGACCTCCGACACGGCCTTGCCGGCCGGAATCGTCAGCCGCGTCCAATTGACACCGTATCGCGTGGTGTTGGCCGGCGTGAAAACCTGGCGGGTGGATTATGCGCCGCTGAGCAAACAGATCACTGCCGTGGGATATGTGGACTTCAATGAACGCGGTTTCAAGACTGTCTCTGCCCGGGTAAAGGGTCGGATCGATACGTTGGTGTCGAATGAAACGGGTAAGAATGTCAACAAGGGAGATGAACTGGCCTCGATCTACAGTCCCGAACTGAATGTGACCGCACAGACACTCGTGGAGGCACAAAAGAGTAACAACCCGGGATTGCTGAAGAGTTCCCGCCAGCGTTTGAGCCTGCTGGGGATCGGCGATGAGCAAATCGACGAGATCCTGAAGTCGGGTCAAGCCAACACGCACTTGAGGATTCGCTCTCCGATCACGGGGCACATCATCAAGAAGTACGTGCGGGAGGGACAATACGTTGATGAGGGCATGCCACTTTATGACGTCGCGGATCTCTCGTCCGTCTGGATTCAGGCTCAGGTTCACGAGGACGACTTTCGATTTCTGCCGATGACGGACAACCACGATAAGGCACCGGTGAAACTCATGTCGGTGAAAGCGGTCGTCCGCGCCTATCCTGACGAAGAGTTTCCCGGAGCGATCTCCTTCATTTATCCCCACGTCGATCAGGAAACTCGGACAGTGACGGTGCGCGTAGAGCTCGATAACCCGGGGCATGTGTTGCGTCCGGGAACGACGGCCACCGTGTTCATCAATGTGCCCCCTCGGCAAGTGCCGGTCTTGCAACGTGCCGCCGCTGACCATCCCGAACGACAACAGAAGTTGAATGAAGGCCAGGCTCTCGTCGTACCCGAGGGTGCGGTGATCGACACAGGCCGGCAAAAGATTGTTTATCGTCAGGTGTTGCCGGGAGAGTTTGACGGCGTACTGGTGACCTTGGGACCGCGAATGGTGGGCCCAGAGAATGTTCAGTTCTATCCCGTCTTGTCGGGGCTGGAGCTGGGCGAAGAAATTGTGACCACCGGTTCATTTTTGGTTGATGCAGAGACCCGGCTCAACCCGGCGGCGGGGTCGATTTACATCGGCGGCAGTGGTGGCGGTTCCGGAAACACCCAGCCCAGTAGCACGGTGCGTCCCTCCACACCGGAAGATCACGATCTGAAGATTGATCTGACGCTCGCCAAATTAAATCCTGCAGATCGCGAACTCGCTCAATCACAACAGTATTGCCCCATCCTCACTGAGACCCGTTTGGGGTCAATGGGCGTTCCCGTCAAACTCAACGTCGGTGGGCAAACGGTTTTCGTCTGCTGCCCGAGTTGTCAGAAGGGCGCCCTGAAAGATCCGACGCAAACACTCAAGAAAACGCAGCAACTGAAGGTCGATCACGCGAAAGACCGTGGTAAAGGGACGACGAAGCCCGCCTCCAGCAAGGAAGCACGAATTCAAGCGGCTCTGGCCAAGCTGTCACCCGAGGATCGCAAGGTGGCCCAGACGCAGAAGTTCTGCGTGATCATGAAGTCCACCGAATTAGGCTCGATGGGTAAGCCGATCAAGCTGCTTCGTAATGGAAAACCGCTGTTTTTGTGCTGCGCAGGTTGCCTCGAACAAGCCGAAGCGAAATGGCCGGATGCCAAGCCGGACACTGCCAAGAAGTAAAATCCGAAGACGATGTTCCGCAGCCCGGCTGCTTATTACAAGATGGCGTCTGCTCATGATAGAGAAGTTAATTGAAGCCTCCATTCGGAATCGGTTCCTGGTGCTGATTCTCACGGCCGGATTGTCGATCGCGGGCGTGTATGCGCTGTTCGACACACCGATCGACGCGATTCCCGATCTCAGCGAGAATCAGGTCATCGTCTTCACCGATTGGATGGGCCGCAGCCCACGCGAGGTGGAAGATCAGGTGACCTATCCGCTGTCGAGAAAGCTACAGGGATTGGCCGGCGTCAAGGCGGTCCGTTCGACCAGCGAATTCAACTTCTCGATGATCACGATCATCTTTAATGATGACATCGACTTCTATTTCGCCCGGCAACGAGTGACTGAAAAGTTGGGGCAGTCGGGCTCGTACTTGCCGGCCGGCGTCGCCCCGTACCTGGCTCCCGATGCCACGGCGCTCGGCCAGATCTTCTGGTACACCGTGGAACCAAGTCCGGAGAACCCGATCGATTCCGGCAAGCTGTGGGCGTTGAACAAATTCTACATTGCTCCGCAGTTAAACGCGGCAGCGGGAGTGGCGGATGTCGCCGTCGTGGGGGGGACGCCGCTGGAATATCAGATCGACGTCTTTCCTGACGCGTTGCGTGCCTACGGAATCACGCTGGGAGAATTGTATGGCGCGGTGGCCCGCAGCAATCAACCGGCGGGCGGGGGAGTCATCCAGAAGAACAACGCTGAGTACATCGTCCGCGGCGTCGGTTGGATCCGAGACAAGCAAGACATTGAGCAGACGGTCATCAAGGAAGTCAACGGAACCCCGGTGTCTGTCAATAACGTGGCCAGCGTGCAATTGGGCACGCAGTTTCGGCGCAGTGTGTATGAAAAGGACGGCAATGAGGTTACCGGCGGAGCCGTGCTGATGCGGCATGGACAAAACCCCTTGACCGTCACGGGCCGGGTCAAGGAAAAGATCCAGGAACTGCAGCCCGGATTGCCTGAGGGCGTGCATATTGTGCCGGCCTATGATCGCACCCGATTGATTCATGGGGCCATTCACACGCTCACGGAAGTCATGTGGCACGAGATGGTCATCGCGTCCATCGCGATCCTGTTGATCCTGTCCCACGTGCGGAGCGTGTTCATCATTTGCGTGACACTGCCGCTGGCCGTGTTGTCTTCATTCCTGATGATGTGGTTGCTCCGGCGATTCGGGATTATCGACATTCAAGCCAATATCATGTCGCTGGCGGGGATCACGATTTCCATCGGCATCCTGGTTGATCAGGCGATTGTCATGGTGGAAAATGCCACGCATGTCCTGAAGGAACACTTTGGTGACAAGCCGGTGACTGGTGATATTCGCGAGATCGTCATTCCCGCCTGCCGTACGGTGGGCCGGCCGATCTTCTTTTCCGTGATTATCATGCTGCTCAGCTTCATCCCCGTGTTCATGCTGAGCGGTCGCGAGGGCAAGCTGTTCCATCCGCTGGCGTTCACGAAGAGTTTTGCCCTGCTGGGAGTGGCCCTGATTTCGGTGACGGTCGTCCCGGCCCTCATTCCTTCGTTCCTGCGGGGGAAACTGAAACGAGAAGAAGATAATCCCATTGTCCGCAGCTTCATCAATATCTACAAGCCGCTCCTGACTTGGGCGTTGCCGCGACGCAATCTGGTCATGTGGGCGTTCTCCGTATTACTGGTCCTGGCGGCCGGGATGTTCCCCCTCCAGGCGATCATCGGCATGGGGGCTTCGGAAAATGCCTGGAAAGTCTCATTTCTCTCGACGTTTGGTCTCGTGACGTGCTTAACGGTCCTCTCCACGCGGGGCTTTCAATGGCAAACTCTGTCATTCGTGACGCTACTCCTGATTGGCTTGTGGTCGTATCACTTCCCGAAGATCGGCGTCGCCTTCATGCCTGCTCTGGATGAAGGCACGACGCTGGACATGCCGGTCACCGTACCACGCGCCAGCGTGACGCAAGCCGCCGACGATCTGAAGGCTCGCGATGCGCTATTGCGTGGTTTTCCGGAAGTCGAATCGGTCATCGGCAAATCCGGCCGGGCCGACACGCCGACCGATCCGGCGCCCCTCGACATGGTGGAGACCTTCGTGAATTACCGGCCGAAGGAACTCTGGCCGAAACGTGTGCTGAGATTCGACGATGCCGTGCAACAGATCGGTGTCGTTTTGGAGTTGCTGGAAGCGCGGGGTTTCATGCAGAAGGTCTCTCCGGACGACGAACGAACGAGCTTCCTGAACGACGCGGCACAGCATACCGTGGAACGCTTCGACGAAACCCTGCGGGAATTGGCGCTCCAACGATACCTCGAATTCGAACAGGAACTCGGACCGCTGCTTGTCCGCCACGTCGTGGATGAAACCGTGCAGCGGATGCGTGACGCGGGAGATCTGCATTGGCCGGCAGGCTTGGACGAGGCGGCCCAAATGACTGCGTTAGAGGCCCGGTTGGCACCGCGCTTTGGGCATTGGTTGGCGCGCGAACCAGCCCTGGAAGACGTTCTGCAATTGACCCAGGCCGTCGCGCGTGAGCTCCAAGAGTTAAAAGCTGTGAAGGATGTGGTGGGGGCCCTCCAATTGAAGGAGTCGTTGCCGGTCGCCGCCTGGCATCAAACGCTGGAGTCACTGGCCTCCGAGCGCCGGTCGTTTGCAAGTGAACTGCTCAATTCGGTAACTGAACAGCGATTGAAACTCTGGCGACAACGCGTGGCGCAAGTCAACTATGATCTGTTTGATCAAGCCGAATCGGCATTCAACTGGTATTCCCTGGAAGAGCTGATTAAGGGAGCCCAGGTCAAGGGATTGGTGCATGATATCCCCAAGGGCGAACTCAGCAGTAAATTCGCTGCGCACGTCACCGCCGCACAACTGGGCAAGACTCCTCAGCCAGAAGCGGCCCAGCCCTTCGTGACGTTGCGTGAAGAACTCGATCCCCCCTTTGCCAAGCGGCTCTTTCTCTGGCCGCGCCAAACGGGTCCCAAGGGGGATCTGGTCGACGATGAAATGGGACGGGTCCTGCAAGTTCCCGGTTGGTCCAACATCTTCACGCAGCCCATCATCAATCGCATTGAGATGTTGTCGACGGGTGTCCGCACCGACATCGGCGTCAAGGTCTTCGGTCCCGATCTCGACTCGATCGACAAAGTCTGCAAGAAAATTGAAGCCGTCTTGAAGCCGATCAACGGTGCCCGTGATGCGCTCGCCGCACCCATTATGGGCAAAGGCTACTTGCAGATTGATATCAATCGCGATGCCGCCGCACGCTACGGCATTACTGTTGAGGATATCCAGAACGAAATCGAAATCGCCCTGGGCGGTCGGATCGTCACTTACACGGTCGAGAAACGGGAGCGATTCCCCGTCCGTATCCGCTATTCGCGGGTCGACCGCGAGGACGAAGAATCGATCCGCAGTCTGTTGATCAGCCCGGGGGCGATGGGGAGTCCCGGTGGCGGGAGCATGGCTTCCACCGCAGGTGCCATGTCCGCCGCCGGATCAACGGGGATGTCTCCATCAAAGACCCGCAATTCCGGCTCGACCGAAGGGGGGACACCGAGTTCGACCAGTCCCGACACCCATCAGGTCGGTCCTGGTCACTCCCTGAGCCGTCGTCTAATTCCTCTGGAAAGCGTTGCCGACATTCAGATCGTCGAAGGCCCGGCGATGATCAAGAGCGAGAACGGTCGCCTGCTGAACTACGTCACGCTCAATGTGCGTGGTCGTGACATCGTCGGATTCGTGGACGAAGCTCAGCGGGTCGTGGCTGACAAGGTGGTCTTACCCGAGGGCGTGCATATCGAATGGAGCGGTGAATTCGAGCATCAGGTGCGTGCGGCCCGCACCTTACGGTTCGTTTTTCCGATCGTCATCGTGCTGATTTTCGTCATCCTGTATCTGACCTATCACGATCTGGCGGATGCCGCACTGATGATGCTGGCCGTACCGGAAGCACTCAGCGGCGGGGCATTCTTCATGTACTTCTTCCCCAAGATCATGCAGGGCTGGCACGCCCCGCCAATGGATTTCAGTGTCGCCGTCTGGGTGGGCTTCATCGCCTGTTTTGGGATGGCCACGGAAACCGGCATCATCATGCTGGTTTATTTACGTGAAGCCATCGAGAAACGTGGGGGGCTCGAAAAGATCGGCTCATTGGAAGAGTTACGCCAGGCGGTGATCGAAGGTGCTGTTCATCGGTTGCGTCCCAAGTTACTGACCGAAGGGGTCGCGATCATCGCCATTTTTCCGATGGTGTTTGCTAAAGGAGTCGGGGGAGAAATCCTGGCTCCGATGGCGCTGCCGGTCTTAGGCGGCCTGCTGATTTCGGATGAGGTTGTCGATTTGTTCCTGCCCGTCCGCTTTTACTGGGTGCGCAGGGCACGCTGGCTCAAGATCCATCAAGGTCGCAGCCCCGAGCAGATTCCGGCTGTCGAAACATCCCCCACGTCAATCGCCTAGAAAGGTTTCACATGATCACGAAAGTCTCTCTCAGATGTCTGTGTTTATTCACGTTGGTATTCGTCGCCGGATGGACTGCAGTCGCATTCTCCCAAGCCGGTTCGGGCAGCAGTCGCGTCGATGCTCCGCGAGCGACACGTCCCCCGACGCCCGAAGAGTTCCATAGCTCGTTCTGGAATCACATTGTTAAGCAGGAGGCCGTTTATAACACCTGGAAAGTGCTGGCCCGGGAAAAGACCGAAGATGGCATCGAGAATCCGCACAGCACGGTCTCGCAAACTTTCGCCAACAAAGTCGCCGCCGATGACCCGAAGAATCTGCCGATCGGTTCGATCCTCGTCCGTGAGGACTATAACGACCAGCGTAAGCGGCTAAGCATTAGCGTCATGTACCGCGTCAAAGCCTACGACAAAGATCACGGCAACTGGTATTGGATCAGGTATCTCGAAAACGGCACCGTGACGCGCGGCAAGGACAACAAGGTTGTTGCGGGCAAGGTGAGTTCGTGTAGCAATTGCCACGGCAAAGCGCAGGGTAAAGATTTTGCCTTCTCGAACGACACGCTCCAGGGCGAGCAGAAGGTGAAACCCGGCGACAAGCCCAGCGACACCAAGGCGCCACCGAAGGAATGAGCCATGCCGTGGGCAAGCAACTTACCTCGATCGTTGCGGAAGATCCTCTGCTGGCTCGTTGGCCTGGTAGCGGTTGTCGTCTTGACGTTGGTCTCGCTACGCCTAGCTCGGCCGACCGTGGTGATTGGACGTGAGTGGCCATTGGGCGAGCGAATGGCGGGTGACGTGATCTCACATCAGCCCTGGGATGAGTTGCTGCGGCGGTTCGTCGACGACGCTGGAAATGTCGACTATGCAGGCTGGAACCAGTCTGCCGACGATCTGCGGCAGCTTGACGAATATCTGGGCTCGCTATCGCGACTCGATGAGCAGCGTTCGATCAGTCAACCGCAACGCCTGGCATTCTGGATCAATGCCTACAATGCGGTGACCGTCCGTGGCATCTTGCGTGAGTACCCGACCAGCAGCATCCAGAACCACGTCGCTCATGTCTGGGGCTATAACATTTGGCGGGACCTGCGCTTGATTGTCGGCGATACCAACTATTCGCTGGGTCAAATCGAACACGCCATTCTGCGTCCGTTGAACGAACCACGGATCCATTTCGCGATCGTTTGCGCATCCCGGGGCTGTCCACGCCTGCTCAATGAAGCGTATACCGCCCAGCGGTTGGAAGAACAGTTGCAGCGCAACACCCTTGCGTTCTTCGCAGATCCGACCAAATGCGCAGTAGATACCACACAGCATGAGCTACGACTGTCACCGATCCTGAACTGGTATGCCGCTGATTTCGGTTCGCCGACACCGATCCTGTTACAACGGATCGCCGACTGGCTGCCGCACGATGCCCAATCGCTGGCACAATCAACTAATGTCCGAATCGTTTACCTCGATTACGACTGGAATCTCAACGATCAAAGCAGCGCGACTCCTCCTTTGCCGCCACCTGAATGAAGTTGCGATCGCACCAGAAGGATCCACGATATGGGTGAATTGCTCCACCAAGACCTAGTTTTTCCCGCGGCCAATCGGAGTTTCGATGAAGTCGTTGTGATTATTCCAGCCCTCAATGAAGAGCAGTCCTTGCCGCACGTATTGCGCGACCTCCCTCCAGTCGGACGAGTCATTGTGGTGGATAACGGTTCGACCGATGCGACCGCGGAAGTCGCTGTTCGCGACGGGGCGTTGGTCGTCACCGAGTCACGCCGAGGCTACGGCAGCGCATGTCTGCGCGGCTTGAGCGAGGTCCAACAACGCTTGGCAGCCGGCGAACCGGCACCCCAGATCATCGTATTCCTGGATGCGGACTATAGCGACCATGCGGATCTCTTACCGCAACTCGTAGCGCCGATCAGAGCCGGGGCGGCGGATCTCGTTCTGGGATCGCGGATTCAGGGAGTGCGAGAACCGGGTGCTATGCCGTTCGCCTCACTGTTCGGCAATCGACTGGCGTGCTTCTTAATGCGGGTCTTATTCGGTGCCAAGTTCACAGATCTCGGACCGTTCCGAGCCATAGCATATGACAAACTCTGCGAGCTGGCCATGTGTGACACCAACTTTGGCTGGACCATTGAAATGCAAATCAAGGCCGTACGGAGGGGCTTGCGCTGCCTGGAGATTCCGGTGCCCTATCGCCGACGTATCGGTCAAAGCAAAATCAGCGGAACCATTTCCGGCGTTATCAGGGCGGGAACCAAGATCCTGTGGACCATCGCGAAGTACGGTCTTGCTCGGTCACAGTGACCAAGGAATGTGATGGCCTCCCGATGACGATTCCGACTAAAGAAAGCCCCGCTGCGGCACGGCCAGCTGAAGGGTCCGAACGACGGCATCGCCTGTCACCTTTCAAACGCCTCATTTTGTGCGGCCTGCTGTCCTGGTTCTGTTACCTCGCGGTGGCTTGCGGAGCCCAGAGCCTGCATGAAAGCAACGCTCGCGGCCACGCATTACTCGGTCTGCTCGCCCTATTCGGAACCGCTTTTGGTCTGAGTCTGGTGGCCTTGAAATTGGCACTCCGTCTGCCCGATGATCGTCGATTATTGATCGTTTTGTGGATCGGAGCGATCGCATTCCGCGTGCCATTGCTGCTGTGCGATCCCATCGAAGAAATTGACCTGTATCGCTACGTTTGGGATGGAGCAGTCAGCAATAGTGGGATCAGTCCCTTTCGCTATACCCCGCAGCAAGTGCTCGCCGTGTCGTCCGATGACTCTCTCCCCGCGGAACTCGCACAATTGGTCCGTCTGCGAGATGCTTCACCCGAACTGAAAGAAGTGCTGGGCAGAATTCATTTTGGCGAACTGCCCACGATCTATCCGCCAGTGAGCCAGGTCATCTTTGCAGCGTGTTCCTGGCTAACTCCGGAGCACAGTTCCGTCGCTCGGCGTTTGATGCTGATGAAGGGTTGGTTCACCCTCTTCGATCTCTTGACTCTCGCCCTGGTGATCCGGCTGTTGCGGCTGACAACGCGCCATCGCGGAGGAGCGTTCGCCTATGGTTGGTGCCCGTTGGTGGTCAAAGAGATCGCCAACAGCGGACATCTCGACGCATTGGCCGTGTACCTGACCATACTCGCCGTGACGTGGACATTGCTCGCTCTGAATGCGAAAGATCACACGCGTCGCTGTCTGCGGCTCTCGCTCGGAGCGGGCCTGCTACTGGCATTAGGTGTCGGAGCCAAACTTTATCCCGTGGTTCTCGCACCACTTTTGTTCTGGGCGCTGATCAGAGGAACCAGCTGGAAAATCGGACTAGCGGGGCTGGCCGTGTTTGGGCTGGCAACGCTCGTCGTCCTGTGGCCCATGCGCCCGAAGACGATGGCTGACGAATCCCACGCATTCGACGAATCGGCAGTGGTACTGCGGTCAGATGCGGACCCGCCACTTCCGCCTTCGGAAATATCGACCGCCACGCGTGATCCCAGTGAAAGTCTGCGAGCGTTTCTCAGCCGCTGGGAAATGAACGACTTTCTATTTCTGCTGGTGATCGAGAATCTGCGTCCGAGCGACGGTCTTCCCGCTCATCAAGTGGCCTGGTTTACGGTGACGCCCGAGACCTGGCGCAGTTCGCTCGTCTCGTTTGTCGTCACACGCTCTGGATTGGGGGCCGACTCCGTGCCTTTCATCCTGACACGGACATTTCTGTCGATCGTGTTTTTGATACTGGCGTGCAGACTAGCGATGTGGGCGGAGCCCCAGACGCCTGGCGAAATAGCAACTCGGTTGCTGGAAGCGGCTTTCCTGACGCTGGCTTGGTTCTGGCTGCTACTGCCCACTCAAAACCCGTGGTATCTGGTCTGGTGCCTGCCGTTGGTCCCTTTCGCACGCAATCGTGTCTGGCTGGCGCTGAGTGGCCTCGCCTTCTGCTACTATCTCCGCTTCTGGCTGACGTCCCAATTTCCAGCGCCGCTATTTGGCACGCCGTATCCCGGCCCACAATTCTTTGACTATGTCATCACGTGCATCGAATTTGCGCCTTGGTTTGTGTGGCTGATGTGGCAGCGCTTCAGCATCACTCGTGGGGGTTCGCAATCTTAATGGCATGATCGGCACTTTGCCGTATCGGACCTTCGATCAGCTGAGCAAAAGGGCCACAAGCACTATGAGCCTTCGGGAATAACGGGAGTCTCGGACGGAACGACTATTGAGTTCGAATCCGACGGTACTGAGACCGGCGCTCCGACCGCTCGTTCCAGTTCGGCCCAGCGGCGATGCAGTTCGGCGATGGCCATCTGGTGCTTTTCCTGCAACTCGATCGTCTCCCGTTGAGCCTCGATCAGCCGCAGGAAATCGACCGTTCCGGCGGTATATCCATTGCGGGCTGCCACCAGGTTCTGGTTGGCCGTGGGTAGGATCTTCCCGTCGTAAATCTTGACGGTTTGAAGACCACCTTGCACCCGAGCGTAAGCCATCTGAACGTCGTTGCGGATGTTGTCGGCAGCCTGGTCGAACTCTGACTGCATCTTGCGAACTTGGAACATACGCTCTTGCATCGCGGCATGACGACGGGATTGATTGAGTGGCATGTTGACGTTCATGCCGACCTGTCCGCGCTGCTCTTTATCCGTCCAGAATCTGTCATAGCGCCCCATGAACTCGAAATCAGGTAGAAATTCCTTGCACGCCAATTCAACAGCAGTTTGCTCAGCTTGAATTCTGGCCGCGAGGGCTTGAAGTTCAGGACGTTGATCGACAGCGAAGGTGCGTAGTGCCGATGCTGCTGGTAGTTCCCCAACCAGAGCCAGCGCTGGCGGCGGCGGGGGCAGGGGATGATCGGGACGTCGATGCAGTAACGTATTGATCCGAGCGATCGCGATCTCTCGTTCCTGGTCCAATTCAATTTTGCGTTGCTCCAGTTGCGCCAACTCCACGTCCGCTTGCAAGACGTCTTGCTGCGTGACCTGGTTCGCTTCGTATTTGATATTCGCCGTGTTCCGGAATTCCCCAGCCGCCTTCGTGTTGGAGTCCAACAGTTCTCGCAGCCGCTCATTCAGGTAATAGTCCAGAAAGGCCAGGCGTGACGCTTCGGCCAGACGCAAGCTCGTCTCACCCACATCGAACGATGCCGCGGACGCTTCCCAATCGGCCTGCTGTCCGCGTAAACCTCGTTTGCCACCCCACGGAATCTTTTGGGCGACGCCCAGGTAGTACGACGATTGGACATTCGAGCTGGAAGCGAAGCTCTGCGGCGCAAACATCGACTGGAACATCGGATCTTCCAGTGCAACAGCCTGCGGATACTTCTGGGCTGCGGCCCCCCACGCGGCCTGCATTGCGGCCAGAGAGGGATTGCGAGCCTGAACCTCAGCGATCAACAGATCGAGCGACAGGCTGTCCGCATCCCGGAAAGGATCGTCAGCGTCGTTGCTGCCGAGATCGCCATACGAGGATTGTTCCGAGTGTGAAACGGAGACGACTTCATCGGCGGATAACTCTGCTTCTTGATGAGCCGCACTCGCTCTGTGTGCTACAACTCGCTCGGAGCGGGAGGCGGGGGTGACAGAACTGACCCGCGCAGCGGCACTCGAACGGCAACCTGCCAGAGAGCAGATTCCGACGACAGCCACAAACATACATAACGTCACCGACCGGAACCAAGGCATCGCGCCTCCGGGATGGTTTACGGTTACGGCTCGTCACGAATTGGCGGGTTAGCATACTGCCAAGAGTGTTACGCGATCAGAATCGACTGCGGAGGACTGGAGCCCCAGCATTTTCGGATTTCACGGCAAAAGCTTCCCAGTCCACCAAGTACCGCTCGCTGTCTTCGAAGCGGATTTCAATACCGCCAAGAGAACCCCAGCACCGGTGAATGCCAAATTCTCAGCGGCTTGCGGGTGGCCGACCTCAACCCGAATCCGCTGCATATTTGCTGCATTCTTGACGCGCCCGAGAAATTTCGGCTGTACGCGTTAGAGCAGCAAGACTCAACGCCCAAAGAAGTTAGGATTCAGCGACGGCGTGCAGTGGCGGGAATTAAATGAGTGTCCACTGCGTCCGAAGCGGAAGTCACAACAGTACTTAGCAAAACCACCCTGTCGCGTGTTCGTATCTGGGCAGTGCTGCTGCGGCACTGCATGTCGCTCATTGTCGCAAATCGATCCGCGACTGATCCCAATTATTGAGAACTGAGGCCGACTTCCGGAGCATATCAAACTCTCGGTGCAGGCCCTTACTCTGCCAATCATAAAGTAGGGGTTGCGGTGGGATAAAAACAAGGATGTGCAGACCATTCTCCAGCTAGGTGGCGCTCGGCCACCGCCGCATACGACAGAGAAAGCTTAGGATTCAACGTTCCCGCAACCCCAGATCCTAGCCGCATTCCATTCCAGCAATTGGAGGTCTGATCGTTCTGAGATTACCGTTTCAGCGTAAGGATCGGGAAAATCATTAGTTACGTGTGACAGAACAGGTGCGCAAGATATCATCGCTTGGTCGATTCAGATTGGATGGATATTGTAACACGCATTGTCCTTCGCTTTGCGGTGCCGTCACAGTTTTAGCGGAGATCGACGGTATGGGCTCAAAGTCGCACACAGTCGAATTTACCGACGAGATTCTTCGTAATCGGCTCAATGCATACCGTTTAGCTGACCGGGAACATTGGAATTTTCGTGGCAATGCCGTGAGGCAACACGGCCATGCCTATTTTCAGTACCCCGCAATGATGGTGCCGCAAATGGTTGGGGACCTCCTCGACGCAATCGTTGGGCAACATCCGGGCTATCGAAGAGTTTATGATCCATTCGCCGGATCTGGCACTGCTCTAACGGAAGCGATGATACGCGGCCTCGACTTCACGGGTCGGGACATCAATCCAATGGCCGTATTACTTTGTCAGGCGAAGACGATTCCGTTTTTTGACGCGGCACTGCAGGAAAAGTCGATCCAAGTTTTCGCGAGCGCCCGGAATGCCCGAAAATCCTCAATTGCTGTCGAATTCCCTAATCGCAAAAAGTGGTTCCAGGATTCTGTGGCTATTGAACTGTCGAAACTCCGCCGCGCTATTCAGGCAGAGCCCGCGGTTTGGGCGAGGCGATTCTTTTGGGTGGCCATGGCAGAGACGGTGCGGATGACAAGCAATTCACGAACCTCTACATTCAAACTGCACATTCGACCAAAAGATGAGATAGACGGCCGACGCCTCTCCCCTCTCGCGATCTTCGAGAAGATCACTGCGAGGAACATTGCACATCTGCGTATGCAAAAGGAACTGCTACGCAATGCTGGCTTCATTGAGCGAGGACATTATCATGGCTCGGTGGACATTCGAATTGGCGATTCAGCGCTGCAAGAGAAGACATCAACAAAGATGGAGTTTGACATCCTCGTTACATCTCCTCCGTACGGGGACAATACCAGTACCGTGCCTTACGGCCAGCATTCCTATTTGCCATTACAATGGATTGACCTGGAGGACATCAGCACGGGCATCGATCGATCGTGCTTAGGTACCACCCATGAAATCGACCGGCGGAGCCTCGGTGGATCGCGCCGCGGGATCAAGGATGTTGTCGAATCCCTGCGTCAACGCTCGCCCTCACTGAGCGCGACAATTGATGGGCTGCAGGGCGAGAAGCCAGATCGGATTGCGCGTGTCGTAGCATTCTGTCGCGATTTGAATCGATGCATCGCACCGGCTGTCGCGGCAATGCAAAAAAACGCTGTCATGATTTGGATACTGGGCAATCGGAAGGTCGGTGGAAAGCCGGTGCCGTTAGACCGGATTCTCAGCGACTTCCTCGTTGCTAATGGTGCCCGTCACATCACGATCATCAATCGTGAGATTCCATCGAAGCGAATGGCGGTCCGAAACAATATTTCCGCAACTATGCGTACAGAAAACGTTGTTGTTATGCGGAAAGGAATAGAATGACCGTTCACGGACGAGTTATCATGGAACCGGGCTTAAATTCAATGGCGTTTGTTAACAATTATGCCTTTCGAAACACCAAGATGTACTCATCGTTTGCAGCTCCCTGACGACTCTTCAGTCGCTCCCGCGTCCGCGTTCTCTGAATCTTACCGAACGGCTCACAAAATCCCTGCTCTAAGACTATATTGCGGAGACGATCAATCAATTGGTGACTTTTCCGTTGCACCTCCGTTTCGCCAATTACCAAGCAGAGATAGTGATCCGACTTCAGAACTCGTGCCATGTTGCTGATAGACTTCGTCATACCCTCCAAGTAGTCATCGAAAGCCTTCGTTCTCGTTCGTTTGAATCGTGCACCGATCTCGATTTCGCGAAGTGCTTCTACAGAATATCTTGACCACCATAATGAGAGCCGTTGTGACTTCATGTAATCCGTCACCGACAAATACGGCGGAGATGTTACAATAAGATCGACGCTTTGATCTTCTATCTCCCCCATGTCCTGACAATTGACTGTCAACACTCTCGCTGCGGTGTTGAGCTCAGATACAGTCCTGTCTTTTAGGTTCGGCGTTTCGAGAAACCGTTCGAATGCATCGACGTTCGTTCGAAGTCCAAACCGAAACGCGTTCACTGCGTCATAATAGATTAAGGATCTGGGGATCATATTGTCCGCGACATATCCCCAGTGCTCCCGCTGACTCGAACAAGCCTTTGCGATGCTTGAGAACACACTCTCACAGACTCGTCGAAAGGGCTCACACTGTTGGTCAACAAGCTCACGAATTGCGAGCATCTCCCGCCAGGTTTCGGCGTGATACCAGGGCTTCAATACTTCAAACTCGCCCTCATTCTTGAGTGTATGTGCTCGTCGAATTCGCCTGAAGAGGTCACTGTCACCATGAAGACCATAACGAAGGCACAGAACATCCAGCTGCTCTTCAGCCGCTACCGATAGCCTTCTCAGGTTACCCGGTTCAAAAAATGTCAGCTTCGCTTGCGCCACCATTGTTGCGATCGGATTGACATCCATCCCAATTGCATTCCGGCCCAGTCGAACTGCCTCCACCAGGGTCGTTCCGATCCCGCAGAAACAATCAAGAACAACGTCTCCTCGCTCGCTAAAAAGCTCAATAAGATAAGCTGGAATCTGTGGGATAAATGTTCCCGGATACCAATGCAGGCTATGAAGCCCATAATTTGAATGCGAATCTGGAAAATCCCAGTCAATCTTGCCCAACAACTTTTGAACTGCCGCGTCATTCATTGGTGATTTCAAAACAGCGTTCGCTGTCCATGTTCCTCGGACGATGTCCATTCGAATGCTGAAGCCAAATGGAGGTGAGAATCACAATCAGTCACGCTGCCATTTGGAAAAAGATCATTTACGCTGTCCTTGCACAACTCCGACAACTTACGGGTCACTAGCTGCTTCTTGCCGATCAGAATGCCAAGTAACACGAGATTCGATGGCTGTCCCAATTCTACCGGAATACCTTGCGCGGGTGCTGAGCACCGACGCAAGGGAAGTGCGGTTATCGGTCGTGTTCGCTTATCTCGAATCCAATAGATCAGCACCTCATTGGTCGCAAGCTTTAGCCGATTGGCGATACTTTCTCGCAGTGCCGCAGCACCGGAGTATTTGAGGATGGAGTTAGGTTTGCCTACGTCGCGGATCCAATACAACCCCAGTACGTCATAATGATCTCCACGCTCAAAACGATCAAGCAACTGGCGGCTGGGAAGAAACGTGCTCAATGAATGCAGCATTTCACGATCGGTAAGCGACCAGCTAGCATCATCGAAAATCGGCTGATGTTCCCTGGTTCCCTCGATCCCCAATCGAATGGCCTCGATCAACATTGACTTGGCAGAAAAATCTACTGGGTTCGTCATGAAGACGTTGTATAGACGTCGTCTTAAGTCCAGCCACTCAGTTAACAGTTCTTTTCGATCATGATCAAAGTAAAGGACGTTCGAAAACATTCCGAAACTATCGGCGATGTCAGTCGGCAACGCTTTTCGAAATGGGATACCGATATGATACGCCATGCGAGCAACGTTATCGGTATTGTCTAAATCGATGTCACCCTTTATCAACTGTCCCAAAGGGCCGACACCCCGCATCAATTCGAGAATGTCGTCCGATTGGATTTTCAATCGCCGAAACTGACCACGTTCGAGTACATTGCGAAACCCGGCTGCTCGCCCTCGAAAGATTTGCCGCTCAATATTTCCCACTTCAGCTTCGCCAGCAAAAATCTGCTGCAATCTCATCTCGTGATCAAAACGCCGACCGGCAAGTTGAAATGCCTCCTCCATGAGATGTCCGAAAGGGGTGATCGCAACATCATGAAGGAGCGCGGCGCATGTTAACGACTTTTGTTGTCGTTCGGACAGATTGAGCTTCCGTCCTGTTCGCTGTGCGAGCAATGCAGTACCGACCGAATGCTCAAAGCGGCTTATGTTGGCGCCACCTCCCAGAAGCAGCGAATTAATATTCGAAAGCCGAACGTCTCGCAGACGCTGCATTTCCGGTTGCGACATTAGCGCTGCTAAAAACTCATCTAGGCGGACGTGCCCATACAGAGGATCAACCAGCACTTTGAATCCAGAAACATCCATTTCACCATTTCCGCTTGTCCATTCGCACCAATTTGGGGTCCACAGAGTCGTCTATCTCTATCCTGAAGACGAAATCTGACACTTGTCGCATAAAATCAATTACCTCCGGTCCGGCGCACGAATCCTCGATTATCACTGTCACCATTCCATAACTGCGTTCCGAAGGAATGACGTGTCGCCAGAATACTCGAAATTGCTCAATGCTTTCAAAATCGCACAGGGCAGAGACGTGTGCGTACACCATGACCATGGGTCGTCTGATATTCTTTTCTTGCTTCTGCTCAGCATCTTTGATGATATTGAAGGCCTTGTTGGTTGCACTGTGCAATCCTGCGAAAGTCCGCGCGGTCAACCATTTGACTCCTTTATCGTTCAGCTTTCCTTTGTTGCGTTCATGTATATCATCAGAGAACCCGAAGCTCGGACTGTATGCATCAACGATCACAAAATCTTTAAGGAAGTTGTTGCAGCCCGCATTCTCCGCCTTCGTCCAAATCTCGATAGCTGGACGGTCGCAGACAACATAATTTACTGTTTCCCCACTCGTTAGGCGTTCAGCGAGCCAGCTAATGACACGATCGATAGTAGCATCGCAAATTGCACCGGTCAGAAGTATTGAAGCCCCACGCTTGAGTCTTTCCAGGTCAGCATCAACAAAATGGCCGAACAAATCAGACTGAGGATTTGGAACGGAACGTGGCGTCATTTCGAACTCATAGGACTTATAGGGTTTCAATGCCGTCCGAATGTAATGTATTGGTTTGAAATACTTAAACGCCTTATTCGTGCGAAGGTTGTAAAGCTGATTATAGGTCTTCATAAACACGGTCCAGAGGAGTGTAAAGAAGGCGACGAAATACACTTCGAGCGAAAATAACACCAGAACAGCAATTGCTATGTCCATCGGGGACGACGGTGCGCCGGCTAGCGATGAGGCTGGGACGATCAAGCGTACGATCAGAGACAACACGATCAACATCGTCGCGATAACGAATATGACCAATGATACTAGTACGTTGTCGCTATTGGCCCTCAATCGCCCCTCTCTTAAATAGACTGCCCAGAGAGCTCCGACGAAAGCGCAGGTCATCAGGTACAATCTTAGCAACGCTTGTGAGTCAGCTGATGCGATCCTGAATGCTTCCCCGCCAAGAAGAAATGGCAAGGCGAAGAACACAAGCACCGCGAGTCCGATTTTAATTATCAGCGACCACTTCATGAGATTCCTCAAGTAGCAATGCCTTCGGTCTTCATTGCGATGTACTCACGGCAAATTGGAAGTTTGTCAGTGATGTAGCGGACAACGAGTTCGGCGCTCGGATCGCTGAATGTGTCCGCGAATATCGAGACCGATTCCAGAGATTTTGTCGAGACACCAAAATCTAAGAGTTTGAATTTGACATCGTCTGGTGAGGCGAAATGAGAGATCGGTGTCGTGTACTGCAGATTGTATTCCGCAACGAAGGATTTGATTTCATCAATCGCCTCCGTCATCTGCTCAGCGAAAGAGCACTGATAAGCTGTAAATCCGGACGCCACGGTTGTAATGCCGTGCTGTAGGCAATAGATGATCGCTTCGCAATGAATCGCCAGTTGAGAACCCAGTACAATTAGGTTCTTGTGATATGTGGCGAAGTCCGCTTCGATGTTGGCTAAGGCGATTCGGCGAAAGAGGCCCATTGTCGACACGGTGGAACGTCGAATAATCCTATCCCCGAAAATGCGGCTGAGTTCATTGAATCGGTAATCGGCGAGATCCGATCCTATGGAAACTCCGTTGTTGCAGCTGAGTAAATGAATGGGAATACCACGATTTGCCAACAAGCAGGCTACAAGCGATGAATCGCGGCCTCCTGAAAACAAAACGACGCTCGGTTGCAGTTGCTCGGGCATAGCGATAATTCTTGATCGAATCTATCAGCGGGAAGTTACGACGCAAATTAATGACGGAGCGGTTGAGGCGAATTCCTGCCTTTGGTGGTACTATGTCGACCGGCGAGAGAGTTGTACGACCGCCGCTGCCTGCGATGTCAAACAGAACGATGCCGTCGTCAAAACGCTCTCAGTCCGAAGTGAGTCGACGTAAAAGCCGTATCGTCGTCAGTTTGTGTCAATTTCGCAAGGATGAGCTGTCGTTTTGGTCACGTTCGCGCGTCTTTGGGCCTGCAAAGTCGCAATTTCTTGGGGTCTAGGTGCGTCGGTGGATATTGCTTCAAGTTTTTCGGACGATTTTGAGTGCGCAGATGGACGGATCTGGCTTAACTGCGCACATCAGGGGCCGCTGCCTAAATCCGCGATAACGACGGCAATTGAAGCAGTGCATCAGAAGGCACTGCCACATCTGATCAGCCCATCATCGTTTGATGAGATACCGAGCCGTTTGCGAGCGGAGATTGGTCATTTATTGGAGCGACCTCAAGAGGAAATTGTTCTCGGGAACAGCACGTCGTACGGCGCCCACATAATTGCGAATGGGATGACATGGAAGGAGGGGGATGAGGTGCTGCTGGTCAAGGGGGATTTTCCGGCGACCAACCTCCCATGGATCGAGCTGCGTAAACAGGGTGTCATAGTGCGCTTCATCGATCCCACTAATGGACTATCTCTGGAACCCGGAGACGTGTTGCAACAGATTAGTCGTCGAACTCGCTTGCTCTGCGTGTCTTGGGTCAATTCCTTCACTGGGTGGCGCATCGATCTAGAGAACATTGGACGCATTTGTCGTGAAAATGGCGTGTTATTTGTACTGAATGGTTCGCAGGGAATTGGGGTGCTGCCAATCGATTTAACAGCTGCATCAGTGGATGCACTGTTTTGTTGCGGGTACAAATGGCTTTGCGGACCTTATGGCACAGGGTTTCTCTGGCTGAGCCCAACATTGAACAGAATTCTTGAATTGAACCACACGCACTGGTCCGCAGTGAGAAACTGGGATTACGAAGTCAATGAATCGTTCCGACCGGTAACGACAGCCTCCAGCCGCTTCGATGTGTTTTGTACCGCAAACTTTCTGTCTTTCGCCCCGTGGACGACGGCGATTGAATATCTAAATCGCATTACAGTCGAATCAGTGTGGCGTCACGATTTGGCATTGATAAATGAGTTGGTAAGTGGCATCGACACCACTCGGTATAAGATCCTGAGTCCTACTGTTCCGGATCGTATATCTGCGATCGTAGTTGTGTCTCACAATGATGCGTTGAGGAACGTACAAATCCAACGCTGCCTGGGGGATCGGGGAATTGATATCGCTGTCCGCAAGAGTCGATTGAGATTATCTCCGCATTTGTACAACACCTCGGATCAACTGAGGATTGTACTTCGCGAATTGAATGCACTTGCATAAAGACATCGTCTAAGCTTCGGGGCCTACTCACCACGGATGACACGAAGGAAAAAACGGCGCTGGGCGAACTATGGGCTGCTCGCAGCGACGGCAAATGCCTCTTTACAGTTACCACCGAAAAGAACCTCCACGAAGTTGCGAATCCCATCAAAGGTGTGTCGCACTCTCGGATCAATAGCGAATGACGTAAGCCGGACTCTTACTTAGTCTGTCCCTACTTCGGATGTACGCCAGCGTCGTTCGCGGATCGCTGTGCCCCGCGAAGTCCTGAATGTCGATAATATCAGCTCCGCGCTCGCGGGCAGTCGTCAAAGCTGTCACCCGAAATGAATGCACCGTGACTGCAGAATCGAGACCAAGCAAACGGACATACGTTTTCACGAGAGCCTGAACCGCACGCCGAGACAAGTGGCTTCGAACAAAACCGTCGCGTCCTTTTCCTCTCGCACTCAGCGTCCCGCGAAAGAGGGGACCGGTCAGATCTTCGCGAAGTCCGGCCGAGTCGAGCCAGGTTTCAATGCACTCAAATGCTTCTGCATGCAGCGGAATCCGGCGTTCTTTCCCGCCTTTGCCTTGGACTTCCAAAATCTTGTGCCCCGCGTGCTCACGATAATCTTTCACCTTGAGTCGCGACAATTCGCCGACTCGGCATGCTGAGTACGCAAGCACGGTCAGAATCGCCCGGTCGCGGACACCGGCCGGAGTTGTGAGATCGGGAGCTTCCAGGATTCGACGGCAGTCGGCAGGGGACAGTCCTACCGTCTTCCCATCCCGGGACACCTTCGGTGCGTCAACGAATTTTGAATGCGCGGGGTTTGCACCGGTGTAGCCGTACGTTGTCAGGTAGGAAAATAGGCTTCGGAGCACTGTCAGTTTGCGGACGATTGCGGCATTCCCGAGTCCCTTTTCCCGAAGATGATCTCGATAGGCCGCGACGTGCGTCGGTCGAATGTTCACAAGATGATCCGGACAGTCCCGCGGGATGTCTGCGTACCGGAAGAAACTTTGGAGGTCCCGCGTGTAGCAGTCCCGCGTCTGCAAAGAAGGGGACCGAAGCAGCCAGGCGTGGATCGCATCACCCATTCGGGAACGAAGATCACTGTTCGCCAATTCGCCCGGCCCAGCAAACGCGGGGATGACGTGCGAGGTTGACGGTAAGGAGGGACTGCTGCCAATTACTATTTGGTCGCGGGACTGTCCGTCGCTCCTTGACTCTTGCTCGGAATCGCCTCCTTTTATTCTTTGCTCATTCGCCAGCTTGTCATCAGTTGACGCGCCCAGCGATTCGTTGTGAAGCCGCTGATTGAATTCTGAGGTCATTTACACGTCATGGAAAGTGCGTTTCGCGATGTGAAAATGGTACTCCGAAATTGATTTCTGAGTCGAGTCGATCTCGCGACAAATGCCATCATCCGTCAATTGAAACTCACAAGATTTGCGTTTCAAAAGAAAAACTCTTTCCTGACAAGTCCTGGTTGGCAATCATGCGTTTCAACATCCTCGTGCCAGTTGGCAAGTTGGTGTCTTCGTCTCCGCTGATTGACTCACGGTTCGACGACCATCCCGCGCAGAATATTTTTTGAGGGTTATCTACTGGTCATGGGTCACGACAGTGCCAGGGCAGATTTCAGGCAACCGTCGATTGTCTGCATGAGCGGATCTGGGAGCCGACCAATGACGGCGATGATTTGCCGTTGATCGATGGTGATCAGGTTCTCGCATTGAACCATTGAGTCCTGCCGCAAGCCACTTTGCCCGCCCTCCGGTGTCCCGATCTCAATCAGGAGTTGCGTGCCGGATGCACGGTGCTTTGAACGACTGATCGCAGCAAGGATGGTGTCGGTGATCTGGAGATTCAGATTGTCGTTCTGCACGACAACGGCCGGTCGCACTTTGCTGCCCGTCCCGTCGCTGTACGGGTAATCGACCAGCACGACTTCGCCGCGAGTGACCCTCATGATTGGCGTCGCGGATCGAGATCGTTGTAGACGTCCATTTCCGGGTCGTCCCAACCCGCTCGCTTGCCGAACTGCTGAAGCTGGTGTTTCCGCTCCTGGTCGGTCACCGGTACATCCTCAAACAAGGCACGGAACTTATCGTAGACATCTGACCGAAGCAGCACAAATTCCTCGGTGTCGGACGGATCTCGGACATTGACCGGAGAACCCTGTCCTTGTCCTTCTTGCACGCTGTGCCATTGCTCGGGAGTCAAATGAATCGTCATGAATACAGGATACCACACCTGTCAAGCCTTTGGCGAGCGCATTGTGATTGGTCGTCTTCTGCTCTTAGAACTGGTTACTAGGTCGGTTTTGGCGTTCTCCCCTGCTTGTGTCGCTCGTTATATCGAGACCATCACCGAACATCGTCGGCAAGTGCTCTCCCCTCTCAATCGGAGCATGATGGTCTGGTTTGTTCCTCGTGGAGCAAGCACCGGCTGAGAATCGTTCTTTTCCAGCACCGGTGTCACAGTCACATTTATTTTCAGGGGGAAAATTGTCATGTCCAACTTGCTGCACGCTCATCGCGAACTCTTCAAAAGGTCTCCTGATGAGCAATTTGACTCGATGGCATCACTGGTGACGCATTGCGAGACGGAGCGTAATAACTCCCGCGACATCTGGCGACCACCGCAGGATGTGCGGCCGCGAACACAAGGTGATTCCCTGATCATTGGGGCCGGAAGCGATGGAGACTTACTGCTCAATGACTGGAGTTTTTCGCAGATTTGCAGGCTGGCTCTTGTCAGCAAAGAAACCGTCAATCGGGTTGCCCCGGACACCGCGAGCCGCATCCTGATCGACACGATGCCGACAGGATCGAAGCCGCTCCAATTGATGGCCACGAATGACAAGCTGCGGTCCGTTCACGGGGTTGCCTACAGCCGCCTTTGGAACAGCCAGTTGCTCGATACTGTGTGCCAGGCCGGAGCGGATTTCTGTCCGCCCCCGCCAGGGATGAACGGTGCAACCGGCCTCTATTGCGGGGAACAAGATCTGTTCTGTTTTCTGATTGACCCAACTGGATGGATTGAGGTTGGAGGTGAAGCGTTTGCCCCCGGATTCTTCGTGTGGAACTCGGAAGTGGGTAGGCGCTCGCTTGGGATTTCAACTTTCTGGTTCCAGAAAGTTTGTCGCAACCACATAGTGTGGGACGCGATTGAAATAATGGAATTCAAACGAAAACACACGGGGAACATTTCGGAATCGCTGATTGAAATCGGACGGATGATTGAAGATCTCACGGCGAAGCGCGATGCCCGCCGGGACGGATTCAATCGCACGATTATCAAAGCGATGGAAACAAATCTCGGGACCACCGTCGATGATGCGACCAAAGCGCTTATCAAAGAGGGCCTGCCAAAAGATGCCGTCGCAAAGGCGTTAACACGACTGAGCCTCGACGGCAAGCCCTTCACGCTGTGGAACTTGGTTGATGCGCTGACGCACGAGAACGTCAGCCTGACCTTTGCCGGTGATCGGTTGGACGCCGACGTGAAAATTGCAAAACTCTTGACTCTCGCACTGTGACCCCATGCAACGTGCTGATTTTCGGCTGCACCCCCAGGCAGGAGGCTTGGGGGATTTTTTATTGTTTGCGTCTTACGGATCGCTCTGAAAATCCCCCGTGCAACGAGCATGGGGGTGCCTGAGAGTGGGCGTGCATTTCAGTACGGTGGTGTGTCCGATGAGCCGTTTGCGGCGGGCAATTCTTGACCCGGCAGTGCCGTCGTGAACACGAATTCTTGTGCCTTCCGCAGTGCGAAGATCAAGGCGGGAAGATCGCTCGGATTGAAACTCCCCGCGTCCTTCCATTCCCCTAACTGTCGATCTTGATACCGTCGCGGTGCGATGGAAACTGTCCGAGCTTTCTTGACCATCGCAGCTACAACGCCCCAGAGTTGCTTACGACGCCAAGTGCCGCTGAGCCTGTTGGTGTTGTTTAACCGGTGAGCGAAGTTGGATCGGAACGGTCACCTGCCTTCCCATCGGTCCATAATGGTTAATAGGTGAGGCATCGCGGGAAAGTCGAACCGTAGGCCAATTGAGGAGAATTTGAGGGTTGTGACATGAAAGCTGGATTCTCTGCCAAGAACTGTAGAAGTCAGCCGATGACGATTGTGACGAAGGAATGATCTGAAGGAGAAGCTCGTGTTTCGGTGGTTGCTCATAATATTGATGCTCGCTCCTTGCCCCTGTCAGTGGGCGAAGGTCGGCACGATTTTTGAGTCGGTATGTGGCCTGTCGCGCTGCAGCTGTTGCGATTGCTGTGCCGCTGAGGAGCAACAGTCCGATTCGCATTCCGACGGGCCTTGGAAGAAATGCCCTTACCGTGGGTCACTAGAGAGCGTTCCCCCACTCCGGATTTCGTGGAATTCCGTTTCCGAAAGTGGAATCTGGGCAGCCTCGCCTGCGGCGATCTTATTCCGAATAGGATCTTCCAATCGCTCTGCGCGTGAAGTGCTGACACATAGCTATCTTCAGTGCAGAACTCACTCCTTAGGAAGGGGAATCCCGATCCGCGTATAGCGCAGTTCTTCTCGGAAATCTTTTGACCTCAGGAGCGGACTTCTGGGGCTGGATTCAGTTTCACGGAGGAAATCATGCGCGGACTTCACATCGCCATTCTCATTCTGGTCTTTGTATTTACCGTTACTGGTAATCTATTCGCCCAAAGCTCTACCGCCAGTCCATCATCCAACGATGCCGATGGCAAATCGGTAGGAACTTGGACGCTCGAACAATTGCAGGAAATGGCCCTGCAGAATAATCCTACGGTGCGGCAGGCGACGGCGAGTGTTGACATGGCTCGCGGTCTGCATCGGCAGGTCGGACTCTATCCCAATCCTCAACTCGGGTATCTGCGAACTGATGGGGACATCAGTGGCAAGAGCCGCAGCGCCGGAGCATTTTTCGGGCAGGAGATCGTAACGTCGGGAAAGTTGAAGAAGGCGCAAGCAGCAGAGTCTTGGGAAATTGAACAGGGTAATTGGAATTATCAGGCGCAGACATCCCGCATTCGGAATGACATCGCGCTGAGATTTTTTGACGTTCTTGCTGCGCAGCAGTCGTACAAGTTGGCCGATCGTCTGGAAAAGCTGGCGTCACGTGGCTTTCAAACGACGCAACAACTGTTTGAGGCGAAAGAAGTTCCCAAGGGAGATTTCCTCCAAGCCCGCATCCAGCACAGGTCTGCGGAACTGGCCAAAAAAGAGGCTCAAGCTCGGCTGACATCCAGTTGGAAACAATTAGTAGCCATCACCGGCTGTCCCGACCTGGTATATCAACCATTGAATGGCGAATTGGTGGGTGAGGTTCCGGAGCTTGATTTCGAACTGGCCTGGGCGAACTTGCGAGACAATAGTCCGCTGATTGGTGCTGCGAAAGCGCGAGCCCAGCATTTCCAGGGTACTTACCGTTTGGAACAGGCCAACGCCACACCGAACGTCAATCTACAAGTTGTCGCTGAACGCGATTCGATCGGTAAATTCTCGACCGTCAGCACTTTGATTTCCATGCCAATACCGGTCTACAATCGCAATCAAGGCAACATCTCACGCGCGGCCGCTCAGACGCACGAATCCGCGGCCGAAGTGCAACGTACTGAGTTGGCGCTGCGTGATCAGTTGGCAGAAGCTTTTCGACGTTATGAGACGGCGAAGGCACAAGTGCAGGAGTTGGAAACAAGCATCTTACCTGACTCCAAAGAGAGCTTGGAATTGGCGATCACCTCCTACAAGGCGAGTGAAGTCGGTTTTCTCACCGTGCTGACGGCACAGAAAACGTACGTTGAGGCCAGTGTCGCCAATCTCGATGCGTGGCTGGAACTCCGAAAAGTCACAACGGAAATTGATGGCATGCTGCTGACCGGAGCACTTAATCCGGCTGAAGTCGGCACCGCTCTACAGAATACGGGTGGCTCACAACGTCGCGGAATCTTGAATCAGATTCAGGAGTCGCAACGGGGTTCAAATCTTCCAGCCGCGATTCAGACCAGCGCTGGCAACTGATGATGTCCCGTCGCGACTGCAAACATCTCACGCGCGTAACATTCGCAGACCGTTCGCGATCACAAGCAATTCGCTGATCTCATGCGCCACAACCGCGACCGGCAATGAGAATATTCCAGCTATGGCACCCACGACCAATGACGCGATCACGATGACCGAAAGAGCGAGGTTTTGCATCACCACAGATTGGTTCCGCCGTGCAAGCTGCAAAGCATACACCAATTTCTCTAGGTCGTCGGCCATTAGGGCAACATCTGCCGTTTCGAGCGCGACGTCCGTACCGGCGGCACCCATGGCAATTCCAACTGTCGCCTCGGCTAGTGCCGGGGCATCGTTCACACCGTCCCCTACCATGGCAACCCGGCCATAGCGAGTGGCGAGATCGCGTATCTTTGTAACTTTGTCCTCCGGCGTGAGGTCAGCGTAGAATTCGTCAATGCCCGCCTCTTGAGCAATCGCCTGGGCCGTTTGCTCATTGTCGCCAGTGAGCATGCAGACCTTTCGCACGCCGGCACTGTGGAGTGCCTGAATGGCGATCCTCGCGTTGTCGCGGATGTTGTCCCGAATGGCGAAGGCACCCCATAGACGTTTTTCATCACCAATGACGACGACCGTCTTCCCCTCACCTTGGAGGTGATTGATCTGATCGCGAAGCGATGTAAGGCTCTCCCCCGACCGATTCTCGAATGCGGCCGGTTTGCCAATCGTCACTACCGTGTCTTGAAAGCTCGCGGAGGCTCCGGCTCCAGTGAGCGACCGAAATCCTTCGACGTCCTGCGGGGCGACTTCCTCTGCCTCAACGAACCGTTGAATGGCCCGCGCAAGTGGATGCTGACTCAGCTTCTCGATTCCAGCCGCAACCGCCAGCACTTGCTCACGGGGTGGCATGCCGCCGCCCTGGCTATTGAGGATAAAGTCCGTTACCTCCGGCTCGCCCCGCGTAATCGTGCCGGTCTTGTCGAGTGCGATAACCGTAATGCGCGCCAACTGCTCGATATAGACGCCGCCTTTAATCAGGACGCCTTTGCGCGCCGCAGTGCCTAGTGCCGCGACCAGCGTCACGGGAATCGAGATAACCAGGGCACAGGGAGCGGCAGCGACGATAAAGACTGTTGCGCGAATCAACCAATCGATCCAAGCCGCCGCGAACGCAACAGGCGGCACCACGGCAAGCAAAATGCCGATCACCAAAACGGCAGGACTGTACCAGTGGCCAAAGCGTTCGATGAACCGCTGGCTATCCCCCTTGCGTTCTTGTGCCTCTTCGACCATCTGAATAATGCGAGAGATTGTGTTCTCGGCGAATGCCTTTGTTGCTTGCACTTCCAAATACCCTTCTCCATTAATGCTGCCGGCAAACACCGGGTCACCCAGTGCTTTTTCGACCGGCACGCTCTCGCCAGTAACGGGGGCCTGATTGATGCTTGAATTCCCGACAACGACCTCGCCGTCAGTCGGTACTGATTGCCCGGGCTTCACGACAAACACGTCGCCGACACGCAACTCTTCAACCGATATTTGCACTTCACGACCGTCACGCCGAACAATCGCCATTTTAGGCGTCAGATCCATGAGCGCTCGGATCGCGGAGCGCGTCTTAGCTTCAGTATACCCCTCAAGCGCTTCGCTAATCGAATAAAGAAAGACGAGCATCGCTGCCTCGGCCGCCTGTCCCAAGGCGAATGCCGAAACTGCCGCCACGCCCATCAAGAGCTCTATACCCACTTGGCGTTCAAAGATCAGTTCCTCAATAGCTTCACGGCCGAAGTAGTACCCCCCGATAACGATCGCGAGAATGTAAATGGGACTCGACACTACGTCAGGCGCACCTGCCAACCCCGCTGTCCAACCCAAGAGCAGTAGAAGTCCCGATGCTGCGGACGTTAGCACTTGAGGATTTCGCCAGGGGGAGGGAGGGCCAGCAGGCTCTCGGTCCTTTTGCGGTGGAAACCCGAGTGTTTCAAGTTTGTGTTTCAGCACGTCAACTGACGTTTTCGACGAATCGAACTTGAGAAACACTTTGGCCGATTTGGGCAGTACTCTGACATCGGCTAAGCCCGGCAAACCTGACAATCCGCGCTGGAGAGCGGCGGCGTCGTGCTCACAGTCCAAATTGCCGACACGAAATTCAACAGTTTGTAGAGAGTCTTCCATCGGGGGCATGATAAAGTGGCCTCAGCTTAGCGGAAAGATGGTGCGATACTAGCTACTGGCGACTTGCTCTACTGGTCATTCAGGATGCTTGTCCGAAGTTGAACGACGTCCGAATGGTCCCCAGCCATAGATGCCAAGTGCGAGCGAAATGAGTGCGTTCACGATAGCACCTGACATGTGCACTATCGGGGTTTCTTTAAAACCAAATACGGTCAGCGTGGTGCCCGAAAACCATAAAACGGTATGGACAAGGGCATGAAATGCTTCTGCTCCACAGACGAACTTTGCGATCTCTCGCAGACGGCTCATAATCCGTTCCTCAATTCAGCGGAATGATGGAGCGGTACTTGCCGCCGGTTGACTGTTCCGGTGGCTCATCAGCTCGCTCAATTGTGACATTGACGAGTGCATGCTCGGTAAGCGTCCTTTTGATCGTGCTCTGTACTGACTCCCACAGGCGCTCGGGATCGGCGTTACTCTCGGCGAGCAACCGCACGCGAAGGTTCGTTGGGGATGTCTGCACAATCTGTATCAGTTGAAGCCCGGGTAGATTACTCACTTCAAGGGCCAGAGGTGCCATGACGATTTGCTTACCGGCATGATCGGGAAAAATTAGGAGATCGGGAGTGCGGCCTTGCACACGGATTGCCGGAAGTGGGTTGCCGCACGGACACGGATCGGGTCTCTGTAGCACGCTGTCGCCAATGTCATAGCGCAAGATCGGCTGCACGAGGTTGGCCAGGTTGCTGATTAGAACCGTGTGGGACTGTTCTCCAGGTGGAGTCGGCTGGTAATCGGCGTCCACTGGCTCCAGAATAACCCAGTCGCTGTTGACATGCAGCCAGCCGTGCTCGCAACTGTAACTCAGGAAGGGACACTCAGTAGCGGCATAGCTGTTACCAACTTTGCTGCCAAATGCTTTCGCGACGCGACCGTACTCACCTGCAGGCAGCCCTTCGGCGGAGAGCACGGTCAGCACCGGCGTTATGTTCAGGCGACCGGCTTGCTGTTCGCTGGCCAATAACTTAGCGATGCTCGCATAGGGAGCTAATATAGACGGTTGGAACTGATTGAGTTGGGCGACAAGCTCCTGCAGTGGCGTATGCACTGACAGGGCTTGCATCCGCTTGCCTCGGCGCTTGCGAAGACGGGCAGCGGCTACGGCCGAAGCGAAGTGACCGCCAGCTCCCATGACCATGCTCATCCGACCGCCGCCTACAAGAATCCGAACGAAATCGGACACAGTGAGCCACGAGCTGAGCATGCGAAGTGCCAATGCACTAATCACGCTCATCGTCCGATCGTCCCAAATAAATATCCCGGGAGTGCCAGTGGTGCCTGAAGTGGTGAGCGCAGTATATCTGCCGAGAAACTTGTCACCGATCAATTTAGGATTATCCACGAACTCACGCACCGTCTCGATTGTAACTGTGGGATCAGTGACCCAGTCGTTAAACCTCGCCATCAGTTTTTTCTTGTCAGTAACGGGCAAGAGCTTGATGTCACCCACATCTTCTGGCACATCGCGATAGAGTTCCCGATAGTAACGAGAATTGTCTCGTGCGAAAGCCACCATCTCTGTCAGGCGTAATCGCTGCTTCGTTTTAAGAGCAGCGAGGCCGCCGCGTTTAGTTCGCCATGCATCCCACATCAGTCTCGGCGCCCAACCCCTCATCTTGATCTCCACAGGCCCGGCCGATATTTCATCATTGAATCCCATCTCGATAAGTTTGCCCTTGAACTCGATAATTGTCGATTGTCCTTTGCTGCGACCTAACGAAAGATGAGGACGAACACTAGGAGACGCAATGGCAAATCATTCCTGCAACGTCAGATCTACGGTGTAACAAATATCAGAGTACAGTCATCAATGAGTTTGAGAATAGACTCAGTGCGACTTACTCAGATTAGGCCGCGCGTCGACGATCAGAACTATGTTCAGGCTTGGTGCGGAGTAGAGCGCTGGGCGTGGTGTCGGCTGTCAACGCGGGGATTGATTCCGGTTTCGAATGCGTGCTCCAATAAAACCATCCAATCGTGGCGAGTTCGAAGAACGCTCGAACGAAGTCGAACGGCTTGAGCTTCGAGCCTGCGACATCTCGCCATGCATCTAACGGCAACTCGTAAATCGCGTCCTGGGCGTGCTTTATACTTTCATGGTCCCGATTCCCAATCCAGCGTGCAAACAGCTCGACGTCGAAAATCCATCTCACGTTAAACGACGTTTTAAAAACATCGCGCAACTTGTCGTCGACTCGGAACAGCTTGTGACCACACTGGGTGTCATAGATGCGAAGTCCTAAAACCCCAGTAGCACATGATGCAAAAAGACGTCCCAGAAAATAACGGATTAGACTGCGCTCTATGGCGTGCCCTAGCAATGGTAGGCGCGTTCCGATCACGAGATGCGTTTCCGGGCGACGATTCAGGACGTCGCGAAATTGCAAGATCGCATCCAACGGTGCGGCAAGATCCGCGTCCCAATATCCCACATATTTCGGATCGTGTTCGAGTGCGGTGCAGATGCCTTGGCGAACCGCCTCAGCTTTACCGCAATTCAGAGGTAAATTCACGATCAAAAAGCGGTCTGGATACTCTGCTTTCAAACGATAGAGCAGCATGAGCGTGGCGTCGCGACTGCCATCGTTCACCATGCAAAACTGCGTCTCGTGATCTTGCTCGACAAAGTCACGAAAACACTGCATGGGAAGGCGGCATTCCTCGTTATAACAGGGCACCACAACGATAGTCTGGGACGCTGTCGAGGGCGCAGTGCGAACGTATGATCGGGAGGAGACTAACATTGTCGACATTTCACAGACTCCTTAAGCCCTGAGCGAATTTGGGAATGGACTGGTGTCGTCAAAACGAAACCAGCGTCAAGCAGCAAATACTCCTAGTGCAACATTCGAGTTTTACGAGTGAGGAGAACAACATTCTCTTGTTTCAAAAACAATCGTTCCTTTCGGACCACGGCCATGTCGGCCGGCAGGTATCCAGTCAGTTCGCCGAAAGCCCTTTCCGTGGTGACAAGAAACGCATGCTTCGGATGATCTCGGAAATAAACGGCGACAGCATCGCGCGAGCGCAACCGTTCAAACGGAATTTGAGAATAGAATAAGAGACTTGGGGGGGAGTATTTGTACGTGGCGACATGAGCGTTACCGATCGAGTTTCGCTGAATCTCCGCCGCAAAGAGATGAGTAGTTTTATGTGCATCGACAGGCAACACAGCGAAGCCGAGGAGTCCGACGCAAAAGACTACTCCGGTAATTGCCAGAGCCGTAACGGCATGTTCAATGTTTCCAGCTTCGGAATAGCGCCAACCAATCGTCGCCCCAACCAACGGGACCAGACCGATAAGCGCTGGCGAGATTTCGCCATCAAACAAGATGCGCGTTAAGATTGGCACGGCGATCAATATGCCCAATCCCACCAATGCGATTGAGACCCAAGCCCGACGTAGCGGTGCCAGATAGGGAAGGCTTGCGTCTCGCCGCAGCCACGCATCGACGGCGGCCGCGCATCCCAATGCGATGGCTGGATAAGCGGGAATTACGTAGTTAGCCAATTTCGTGGCGACAAGGGAAAAGGCGCCAATCCATACGCAGGTCCAACAAGTAATCAGCAAGTAACCCGCTCGAGCAGGATCGCCTGCGCGAATGGCGCGCGCAGTATGTACCATCGCGGGCCAAATCAGCACACACCAGGGAAACGTGCCGATACAGATCGCAATGAGATAATAGAAGAAGGGACCGCGATGGCTTTCCATGGGAAGCGCGGCGCGGCCAAAATTGTGGACTAGGAAAAACTCGCGCAGAAAGTCTCCGTCGGTTCTGAGTCCGACTGCCAGATACCAAGGTCCGGCCATGAGCAGCAACACCGCCAATGCCGTAATCGGACGCATCCGCCACACTGTCAGCAGGAAATAAGGGGGCCAAAATAGTCGGAGGAACCAACACAGCGACTGCACGACGTTTTGGAAATGTGTGGTTGCGAGAGGTGATTCTCGCCGCGGCTCGACCGGCTCCAATTGTCGCTTACTTCGTTCAGCAGCCAACTGTTCAATCAGCAGAAACATGCCCCAAACGGCCATGGGAATCACAATACCCACTGGCCCTTTGATGAGGGTTGCGACAGCCATGAGGCCGTAGGCTATGCCATACGCCAACCAACTTGGCGGCAGTTCGGGCTGCCAGGGGACCAGGGGATGGTTGTCAAATGGCTCAGGACTCGGCCGTCCTGCGTCTGCCGCGTTGCCGGTGCTCCGGCATAGGACCGAGCGGGATCTCGTTCCTCGTACTAGGACCAACATTGCTAAGGTGCAAAAGAAAGTGAGATACGCATCGGGCGTTGCCGCACGTGCAATCACGGCAAAATTGATGCAGCTGCCTAATACTAATCCGGCCCACAAACCCGTCCTCGAGTTAAACAGCAAGCGGCCCAACTCGTAGGTAACCAAGAGTGTGCCAATCCCAAAGATCGCCGAGAAAAACCGTGCGGCGAATTCAGTTCGTCCAAATATGTGAAATGCCGCGATCTGGCACCAATACATAAATGGCGGCTTGTGAGTGAACAATTGCCCGTTATAAAAAGGCGTGACCAAATCTCCGCGTTGCATCATCTCCACCGCGGCCTGCGAAAAAATCGCTTCGTCGACGTCCCACAGGCGAGTGGCGCCGAGATTGGTTCCGAACACCAGCAGGCCTAAGCCCATTAGTACGGCATACTCACACCATCTCCGATTGTCCGATTTATCCAGTGGCACATTGTCTTGACTTAGGTCACGAACATCCATGTGTCGCTCCTCTGTAGCCGATTCCTCAGCGGGTCACTGCGACTTGTATGTGGCCAGACTCATCGCTTGGTTTCTTCGGTAGTGACGAGAAAGGATCGTCGGAACAATGAACGTGGGGAGAGGATTGCGTCCTTACTCCCCGCCGTCCATTCTTGAGATCAATTGAGTTCCGGCTTCGGCGGCTTCTTTCCGAACTTGGCCTCGTACTGTGCGGCGAACTTCTGTTCCAATTCGGGGTGGCAGATGAAGCATTGCGATTCAGGCCGATCGTGCTCCTTGCACCAGTCCCCTTTCTTCTGGTAGTCAGCAGCCAGTTTGGTGCTGCACTGGGCACAGATCCCTTCCGGAATGCCATGCTCGGAGCACCACCATCCTGAATGGTCGTCCCCCTTCGCCACTACAGCTTCCGGTTTGGCACCGGCGTTGCCCGTCTTCCGGCCCGATTCCGCGACGGGCGGCTTCTCCTGACTGCAGCCGGCGAGCGCGGTCAATACCACCAGCCACAACATCGATATGCTTCGAATTGTCCTCATCATCACCTCCATTTAAGAAACCCCATGTCCCCGTGCGGTCATCCACGGCCGTACGAAATTAATTGGAACTACTTGCAGACGAATCATCACGACTTTGGCTTTTTGGTAAACGTTCCGCTGGGTCCCTCGAGCTTTACGGGCCGCTCGCCTTCCTTCTCGACAGTCTCCCATAACACCTTGGCTGAAAGTGTCTTGTTAGCTTTCGGAGTGACCGAGATGGTTTTGGCCTTCACGTCGGTCTTGACCCCTGTCACTTCCGGCATTTTCTTAAGCTTCTCCACAATCTTCTTCGCGCAAGTCTCGCACATGCGCTCGACCGTGATTGTCGTCGGCGATTCATTTCCAGCCGCAAATGTATTCGCGACGAATACTGTAAGGACGAGCGCGACCTGCCAACAGAACTGCGTTTTCATGCTTCGGATTCCTTTCCTTAAGAATTGTTGCCGACGGCCAGCCGTCCACGGCCAGCCGTCATCATCACTCACTTCTAACTCATTGATCGACGGCCACCAGCGATTGGTCAGCCACCCGACTTCGATCTTGTGTGACTTCTTCTGCCCCGTCATGGGAAAGCACTGCGTTGAACAGCAGATACAGCACTCGCAGTACAAGTAGTGACATGATCATGGCTCCAATGACACCACCAATGACGACGGTTGCCAATGGTCGCTGCACTTCGGCTCCCATGCCCTCGCTGAAGGCCATCGGCAGGAATCCCAGGCTGGCAACCAGGGTAGTCATCAGCACGGGGCGCAACCGGGTAATCGCAGCTTGGGTCACTGCTTCGTCGAGGGGCAATCCCTGGTGGCGAAGTTGTCGAATGTACGAGACGAGAATCATGTCATCGAGGACAGCCACGCCCGACATGGCAATGAATCCGACCCCCGCTGAGATTGAAAACGGCATATCTCGTAGCCAGAGGGCGAAGATGCCGCCAACCCAGGCAAACGGGACTCCCGTGAAGACGCGGAGGGCATCCACGATATTGTGGTAGGTCATGTACAACAGAACGAAGATCATGACCAAGGCCAGCGGCACCACGATCAGCAGCCGCGTTTGAGCTCGCTGGAGGTTTTCGAACTGTCCGCCATACTCCACCCGATACCGAGCGGATGGGAGTGCAACTTGTTCGCCAATTTTCCGTCGAGCTTCCGCGACGAAGGTACCCAGATCGCGACCACGCACGTTTGATGTCACGGTGATTCTCCGTTGCCCCCATTCCCGTGTGATGGTCGATGGACCTTCGACAACCTCGACGGTCGCCAGGCGTGACAGCGGGATTCGTTCTCCGGCAGGTGTGGAAATGAGCATCTGGCCGATCGCCTCCGGACTGGCCCGAAACTGTTCAGGCAGTCGCACGATCAGCGGAAACCGGAGCTGACCCTCGACGACTTCTCCGAGCGGCTTGCTGCCGATAGATTCCACGAGATCGAGTACCGCTTGTGCGGAGACGCCATAGCGAGCCACCTGGTCTTGGTTGACCTTGATCTGCAGCATCGGTTGCCCTGTGACTTGCTCAACATTGACGTCAGCGGCTCCGGCGATAGATTTGAGTATCGCCTCGATCTCCTGGCCTTTTTTCACGAGGATATCGAAGTCGTCGCCGAACAGCTTCACACCCAGATCGGCCCTGACCCCAGACACCATTTCATTGACGCGCATCTCGATGGGTTGCGAGAACCCGAGTTTGACCCCTTTGAATTCACGCAACTGCAGTTCGAGGAGTTCCGTCAGTTCGGATTGGGTGTGGGCCCGTTTCCAGTAGGATCGCGGCTTGAGAGTGATGAAAATGTCGGTGAGTTCGATGCCCATTGGATCAGTGGCGACCTCGGCAGTTCCAACCCGACTCCAGACGTTTTCGACCTCGTCGGGGAACGACGTGAGGATCGCTTTCTCCATCTGGGTGTTGGAACGGATTGAGGCATCGAGATCAGTGCCGGCGAGCCGAATGACTCCCACGACCATCGCTCCTTCGGAAAGTTTGGGGACGAACTCTGATCCCAAATTGGGGGCAATCATCCCAAACGCCACGATGAGTACACTGGCAGCAAACCCCATGACCGCCAATTTGTGGTGCATGGCAAACTGCAATATCGGATAGTGGATGGCATGGGCAATCCGCATCAAGAAAGGCTCGCGTTCCTCGACCTTCTTCGGCAATAACAAGCTGGCGAGCACCGGCATCAACGTCAGCGACAGAACCATTGAGCCCATGAGAGCAAAGATGACGGTGAGCGCCATGGGGCGGAACATCTTTCCCTCGATTCCCTCCAGGGTCAGGATCGGCAGGTAGACGATCATGATGATGAGTTCGCCGAACATCGTTGGCTTACGAACTTCGACGGCAGCGTCCCGGATGATCTCCAGTCGGGTCTTGCCGCTATTGGAATCATGGGCCAGATGCCGGACGCAGTTCTCAATCATCACAACGGAACTGTCGACCACGAGACCAAAGTCAATGGCCCCCAGGCTCAGTAGACTTGCTGCGATCCCAAATCGGTACATTCCGGTAAATGCGAACAACATCGAAAGCGGAATTGCCAAGGCAACAATACTGGCTGCACGCAAATTCCCCAAGAAGGCGAACAGCACCGCGATGACCATGAGCCCGCCTTCGAACAGGTTTTTCTGGACCGTGTCGATGACGAAGTCCACCAATTCGGTACGGTCATAGACCGACTTAATCTGCACGTTGGGCGGGAGGCTTCCTTGCAAGGACTTGAGCTTATCTTTCATGGCCCAAGTGACTTCGTGACTATTCTCCCCCATCAACATAAAGCCAAGGCCAAGCACTACTTCGCCCTGGCCGTTGGCAGTCACGGCCCCACGACGGATTTCATGGCCAATGACGACTTCAGCGACATTCGATACGCGAATCGGCACGCCATCTTTGGCCGTGACAACGATCTGTCGCAGTTGATCGAGATCCGTCGTCCGGCCGAGACCCTGAACAATTAGCATCCCGCTCGATTGGCTAATATTGCCGCCGCCAACATTGAAGTTATTTTTCTTTACCGCCTCGACCACTTCGCTGAATGTGAGTCCATGCTTGATCAGCTTGTCGGGATCAATGCGAATCTGATACTGCTTTTCATATCCCCCCCAACTGTTGATTTCGGCCGTGCCTCGCACGGTACGCATCGGCGGTTTGATGACCCAGTCGTGGATCGTGCGCAGTTCGGTGATGTGCGTTCCTTGACCGGTTACGACATAGTGGAAAACTTCACCCAGTCCTGTGGCCACCGGCCCCATCTTCGGTCGTCCGATTCCTTCGGGAATTTCGACTGTCGCCAAACGCTCGTTAATGAGCTGCCGGGCGAAATAGATGTCCGTGCCGTCTTCGAAGACAACGACGACCTGCGACATCCCAAACTTGGAAATCGAACGCAATTGTTCCAGTCGCGGCAGGCCGCTGATCGCCTGTTCGATGGGAAAGGTGATCTGGCGCTCGACCTCTTCCGGACTAAGTGCCGGGGCGACCGAATTGATCTGTACCTGCACCGGGGTGGTATCGGGAAATGCGTCGATATCGAGGTGCTGCAACGCGAACACCCCGGTCACGGCAGCCGCCAGCACGCCCAGGATGACCAGCACCCGGTTGCGCAGCGAAAAGTCGATGATGTGGTTTAGAAAGTCCATGGTCGTTCAATTCATCCTTGTTCTTATTCTTGGTGACAGCCGCAGCCCGCGCCGAGACTGCTGCGAAGCAATTGGGCCAGGATGACCGAACTCCCTTTTGTCGCAACGACCTCGCCCGGCAAGACTCCTGCCAGCAGTTCCACACGCTGTCCGTCGCGTGCTCCCATCCGCACCTGGCGAACGTGGAACACCTTGGGAACGGCTTCATCAAAGTAGTTTTTGTCGCGGACGAAGACGAAATGAGCGTCAGCGGTGGACTGCACGGCTTCGCTCGGAACGACGATGGCATCGGGTTCTTCGCGCAGAACGATCTGCGCTGTGCCGAACGTATGATCTCGCAGCTTTCCAGCAGGGTTCTCGATGAAGACTCGTACTTTGAGCGTGCGGGTGTGCTCATCAATGGAAGGGCTGATCCAGGCGATCGTGCCGGTGACTGTTTCACTCTCGTCAGCAGAACGGAAGCGCACTGGCAATCCACGCTTGACGTACTTAGCGCTCTCTTGCGGCACGTTGATGATCAACCAGATCTTCTGCGGATCGGCGATGGTAAACAGGGTCTTGGTCGTCTCTACGACTTCGCCAGCGACCACTTCGGAAGCGACGACCACGCCGTCGTAGGTAGCACGTACCGGAATTAGATTCGCTGTCGATGTTCCGCTTGGCAGTGATGCCGCCATTGATGTCGGGATACCAAGAAAACGTATGTCATCGGCGATCTTCGAGGCATCTTGGCCATCCAGAGAGCCTGAAACTTCAAGGCCCAGATTCGTGAGGGTCTGACGAGCCGAAATGAGCGAAACCTCGGCTTCTTGCAACGATGCCTCGGCCTCAATGAGCGACTTTTGCGCGATTGCGCCGCTTTTGGCAATTCCCCTTAGCCGTTCTGCCGCATACTTTCTTAACTGAACCTGAACCGCGGCCTGGAGGAGTTGAGTTTTGGCTTGGCCAACCTGCGCGGCATCCACCAATGCTAGGATGTCGCCGGTTCTTACCGCGTCACCAATCGTTTTGTAAACAAACGCAATCGTGCCGGGAACTTTCGCTGAGAGATGTGCCACGCGCGTCGGATCGAACGTCAGCTCGCCATTGGCGCTAATGGCGTCCATCATCTTCGCCTCTTGCACAACATCGACATCGATGCCCAATTTCGTCACGCTATCTGCGGACACGAACTGGACTCGCTGAGTGTGCAGCGTATTCCTGCTGTTATTCTCCGGTCGGGCGAGAATGCCAATGGCTCGAGACGTATCGTACTTGGGAAGCTGCGGTTTGCCTTTCACCTGGGCAAGTTCCGGGTGGTGAATCACACACTCGGCAACGCCGTGTTCACGGCAGAACCCAAACGATTTTGGCTTTGGATACAGTTCCGGTTTGCACTCGATACATTGAGATTCTGGAACAAGGTGTTCGGCACACCAGTCATCGGCATGAACCGTGGATGTACCCCTAAGCTGTGACATCTTCGGCATCTTCCAACCGGTGTGATGGCCCAGATAGAGTACACCACCCAGCAATGAGAAGACGACCAGATTGGGCAACCAATTGAGTAAAGATCCCCAACCACGCTTTCGCTGTATCGTGTTCGCTTGCGGTCCTGAAGTAGCAAGCGGTGCGGCTTCCGGACGCGCCGGGGCCGTGGTGATTGCGGACATATGAACTCTCCAATGAAGCGATAGAGTGAAAATCCTATGGCAATACAACACCGTTCAGATGCTGGATTACCAATCCGAATAGGCGCAGAGATGTTGCACGAGAATGATCAAACTGACCATCAACTCGGCAGAGTAACGCCGTGGAGAGAGGGGCTTAGCACTGGATCAAGACCCATGCCAATACAGTCATCGTTTGAGAAGGAACTGTAGGCGGCCTGAACCGCTCATGGGGAGAATGGCGAGAATCGTTTGATCCTTCCATCCTCAACATACCCGAAAGATCGGCCACAAGCTGAAATATCCGGTCAACGTCGATTGAGGAAGACGTTCGAGCAACCGTAACTGCTGCCTGGTCACGGGATAGCAATATGTGCGTACAACCAGAGGGGTCTCCGGATGCCGTTAGCAATTCTTCCCGACTATGATTACATTCATCGCACGACTCCGGAGCATGACAATTGCATTTGCAACCGTAATCTTCTTCAGTGTCTTCTGTGCTCCGGTTCCCACGGCAGTTACAGGTTGAAGGCCCTCGATCAATGCAAAAGAACGAGCCGTCATTGCTGATGCATAGATAGACGGATCCGCCAGCTCCCGCAAGGAGTTGCGTCGTCAAAAGCATCAGAACTAAGACCAGCTTGAGCATTCACTTAACCATTGGGGGAACTTTAATCTTCCAATTATTCTTATCGGCAACCCCGCTCTCAGTCAATACAGGAATCGAAACGGAGTGGATACGAGCTCGGCCGCGCTGCAAACAGTGAGCAAAGTATTACGCAAAATCTGCTGCAGAAGGCGAATTCGAGCTAGGACTGTCTCCTACCGTATGCCCATATCGCCGCTGCGAAGTGCGGAGGACAATTTCGCTTCGGTTGTCGCTGACCGGCGGCGGAAGGGTACTCAAGGAAAAAGGGGCGCTTGGAGCTCCATCTAAAAGAAGTCTCACGTACGCCGTGTAGTTGGGAAGGCTTGTCAGGTCCTCGGGCCTCAGTTGACCGGAAAATTTGCTGAACGCAGGAGCCAGCAGGTCGGCGTCTTCGGAGCCAACCCGGAAGGCGATCATAGTACCGACGTTTCCAAGGACCGAGTGCCACGTTGCGTCGTCGAGCTGCCGAGTGAGTTGGTGGCTCAAGGCCAGACAGAGGCGATACTTTCTGGATTCCGAGAGCATAATTCCGGTTGAAGGCGTCGCGAGGGTCTGAAATTCGTCGAGGTAGAGATAATGGTCTCGGCGATTCTCTTCGGGGATTTCTGCCCTGGTCATCGCGGCTTGCTCCAGGCTGGTGAGAAGCAAACTGCCCAGCAGCGTTGCATTGTCTTGCCCGAGTCGCCCGCGGCTGATGTTGATGATCAGAATCTGCTCCTGGTCCATCACCTGCCGCAAGTTGAGCGACGTTTTTGATGAGCCGGACGTAATAGCCCGCAACTGGCGGTTCGTGAGAAACGGCATCACCTTATTCGTGACAGACGACACTGCTTCTGTCCGGTACTGGTTATTCCAACCCGCAAATTCGTTGACCCAAAACGACCGCACAACGTCATCTTGAATGCGAGTCACCATGCGTTCGCGGATGGTGTCGTCTGTCAGCAGTTTTAGGAGATCAAGCAGCGTTCCGCCTTGTTCGACAGTAGCGAACACCGCATATCGCAAGAGATTCTCGAGTCTCGGTCCCCAGGAGTCGAAAAGTTTTCTAAATGCCGAGACAACTCCTGAAGTGACTTGATCGACTCGCGCCGGATCAGAGCAAGCGAGCGGATTAAAGGGAATGACGTTGTCACCGGCCGCATCAAAGACAATCACATCATTCGTGCGATGACGTGGGACTAGGCTCGTGGCGGCATCGGCAAGATCGCCATGCACGTCGAATACCGTCAACCCCCTACCGGCTTGCATGTCGGATTGGATCAGATTCAACAGCAGTGTCGATTTGCCCGCTCCGGTGGCACCGACAATATAAAGGTGGCGGCGGCGCGATTCCTGATCAATCCCGACCAGCCGTTCGTCGTTGCGAAACCGCACGCGCCCGAGGGCGACGGATCCCGTCGCTTCTCCAGAGCGGAACTTTGCCGGCGGTTCCAATTCAGTGAATGCCGTCGTCTGCAGTCGCTCCGCCTGCACCGATGCCGTCGGTGGATGAAAGAGCGTCGCGAGTTCCTCGTGAGAGAGTAGAAAACTGGTGCTGGAGGTCCGGGTATTTCCATTCCCTTGAATAGAACCCGCGTGGAATGTCGCGAGTCTAGACTGTGAAAATGCGCCGAATGCTCCTGCCATGACGCGCAGGCGGTTTAACGCTTCATCACGATGGACTTCCCGCCCCGACACGATCAGGCGAATACGACAATCGAAAAGGTGTCCTGAGAGCTTGTCGCTCGCCGCTTGCAAATCGTCTTCACGCTCATGTAGACGGCTTGTCGAAGTTTCCAAGACCCGGTTGTGGGTTATCTCTTCCCCCACCGCCAACAACCTACCGACAACCCACGCGACCGGCCAAACACCGCGAGCGGTGATGTGCTCGGCATACCAGTGTGCGATGCGATGATGGTGACGTAGGAACGGGCCATTGAGCTTCCGGACTGCTTCCAAGGAACGCATTCGTGCACGGCTCGGTGTGCGATCAATTGAAATCTGGATTCGGCATCGCAGTGTCGGCGTTGACGTGGCTGCACGCAGCAGCCCATCAATTGGATCGGCAAATGATCGATTCGCCAGGTCTTCGAATTGAGAATGCCGAAGAATCGGAAACAGATCAGGGGTGAGCGTGAGATTCAACAACCATGTACGCCAGCCATCAGGAACCTCGCTCACTGCAACGGGGATCAGTGCCGACTGCGGATAATTCGCAATGAGGGGGCTCGTGACGACCTGTTCTGATTCAGCAGGAACATCCACGAATAGTCCCGTGCGATCCTCATGTTCGCCGTATTCAAACGCGAAAGTTTCCGAATCCGAAATTGCCTGATGGATCGCCGCTAAAGCTTTCTCCATAAACTTAGGGCCGCGCTCGTTCGTTACCGGCGTGGTAAAAAGCATTCGCACCCAAAAAGACTAGCAGACTTGCGGGATGCACCGCATTGCAAAATCTGCGAGTAATGTGACGAATCGCAATCTGACCAATGATTTCTAAACGAAGACGTTGAGCCGAGAACGATTGCCCAAAGTCGATCAGCTCAACACCGTAATGTTTAGTTTTCGGCCACGGGCGAACCGGAAGCTGCTGATTGATTATTCAGCCAGATGCTCACGTCAGCGTCGGACGGCATCCGCCAGTCCCCTCGTGGCGACAGACTGACTGACCCCACTTTCGGACCGTCCGGGGTGCATGATCGCTTGAATTGCTGACTGAAGAATCGCTGCAAGAAAATCTTCAGCGTTTTCTCTCGCACACCTCTCGAATATTGCGTTGAAAATTCGGCGTAGTCGGAAAGATACAAGATCTTCTCCGGAGAGAAGCCGTTCCGTAAAAAATTGAATAGGAAAAAGTCGTGAAGCTCGTATGGTCCGAGTTTGTCTTCCGTGCTTTGCTGAATCTTGTCTCCTGCATGCGGCAGAAGTTCCGGAGAGATTGTCGTGGCCACTATATCTTTGAGCGTGTGGTAAAGTTCACCTGTTGGATCGGGAATACTGTCGGGATTCAGGCGATAGGTTGCGATATAATCCACAATGAAACGCACGAGTGTTTTCGGAATCGAGCAATTCACGTTGTACATGCTCATGTGGTCCCCATTGTAGGTGCACCAACCCAATGCCAGTTCTGACAAATCACCTGTGCCCAGAACGAACCCGTGTGACATTAACAGCATAGTCCGCGTCCGAGCCTGGACATTCTCGAAAACGAGATCACCTCTTTCGAACTGCTCTGGTAGCAACTGTTCGAGGGCATTTGCTAGTCGCTGCACATCGTACTTGTCTGAGCCCACGTTCGAATCATACAATCCAATCCCAAAAGGATCGTGCCGCAGTGTCTTGAAGGTTTCAAGGCAACTGTCCCGGATGTCGATATTTTTGCTCTGGATCCCCAGCAATTCCATCAGTTTCAAAGCATTGTTCTTTGTGCCGCTAGTCGTGCCAAAACCGGGCATCGTAATGCCGGTAATATGGTGCGGAGACAACCCCAGGCTTCGGTAGGCTTCCACACCAATCAGCAGGGCTAACGTCGAGTCCAAACCACCGGAGATTCCGATGTATGCTTTCTTCGACGGTAGCATCTCGACGCGCTTGCTCAATCCGGCAACCTGGATGCCAATAATTTCAGCCGATCGCTGGTGCAGGGAGTGTTTTTCCTTGGGGACAAACGGTGCGCCATTTACTTTACGGCGTAATCCTTTTTGTCGATTAGGCTCATTAGCGGACGAAAAGTCTATGCAGCGAAACTGGCGGGAAATACTGCGACGAGACTCACCAAAACTCGTAAGAGATCGACGTTCCGTTTGAAGCTTTTCGATGTCCACATCTGCGGTGGCCCATTCCGCCCGACGAATCAGGTTGGTTCCATCACCGACTCTGGCGGATTCCGTGAGGAGCTCTCCGTTTTCCGCAATTAGGCAATGTCCTCCGAACACAAGATCGGTTGTACTCTCGGTTGGCCCTGCAGACGCATACGCATACGCAGCGACACATCGCGCCGACTGATTCTTGATCAGGGCAGAACGATACTCACTCTTTCCCACGGTTTCATTGGAGGCTGAAAGATTTACAAGGATCGTGGCCCCCATAATCGCCGCATACGAGCTGGGGGGAATCGGCACCCATAAATCTTCGCAGAGTTCAGCATGAACCCGCATTCCATTTGTATCGGAAAATAAGAGATCGATTCCGAACGGCGTCGACCGGTTGGCATACTCGACGGCTTTCGGTTCATTGCCATCGGCAGCTCGGAACCAACGAGCTTCGTAGAACTCATTATGATTGGGAATGTTTTGTTTCGGAACAATACCGACAATTATGCCGTCATGGAGAGCAACAGCGCAGTTGTATAGTTGGGCTCCCACAGGAACCGGAGCACCTACAAAAATGAGTTGGTTTCGGACACCCATAGCCTTCGCAATTTGTACAACGGCGGCTTCCACCTTATCCAGAAGCAACCGTTGCCGAAATAGATCGGCGCACGTGTATCCCGACACGCACAATTCCGGGAAGATCACGACATCACTATCCGGCAGAGCCTTGAGAACGTCAATAATCGCGTCGGCGTTCTTTTCGGGATTACCTACTGCACAGAGCGGAGATGCGACTGTCACTCTGGCGAAACCAAACATATTCATGGTTGGGCCCTGCATTGATGGAGGGGGGATTATGGAGCGGTAATTCGTACGACATCCGCAACCTTCAACAAACCGCCCCAGTCGAGATGTGTGTCCCTCTCCCGAGGCGGTTCCGCCGCGTTTCGATTCTGTGGGCGTCGCTCCTCGACCGCGAGTGGTGGAGGGACTCGGGATAGTAGCCGGGTCTGCCCACTGGCGTCCGGGCGTGGGGGTCATACTACCAGATCGTTGTTGAGCCGACCACGAGCGGTTTCAGTCGAACAGGATCCTTGCGATGTAACGAGGTGGGATGCAGGTCTATGAGTGATTGCCATTGTCCCGCGTGATCGAGAAAGATCGGCGACCGCAACGGATCCGACTCCCCGAGAAAAGAATCCTGCGTCGCAGCTAATGCCAGGCGGCGCTTGTCATTGCACGTTATGCGTGCTGCAGTGGTCAGGATGTGATGGGCTCGGTCGATGGAAGTGGTGAGAAATGCCAAGCGAAATCGCGGTCGCTCCCAGGTCTTGGCTGATGCGATCCATTCCTTGAGCAACGTGTCCTGGTATGCATCGTAGATTCGCAGCTTTGTCCGGATACTATTTTCGGCATTCGAGTCGACGGATTCTGTACCTTGGTCAATCTCGAATGCCACGTTGAACGGCTTGCCGCCGAACACGAAGCGGACGAAGCAATCTGGCTGCACATGATCGCTGCCGACCGAAAACGTCAATTCGTTCTCTCGGAAAAATCGCTGGATTTTCACTCGGCCGGAATGAGCTGATCTAACCATCTCGACGATTACTTCCGCCAGCTGCATTGTGTGCTCAAAAAGCGAAGGGGAGATTTCAAAAAAAAATGTTCGGGGTGGTTTCTGAGCCTCGGGGCCATAGAGCCGCTCGAAGCCGAGCGGGGTCAGCTTGTAGTAATTCTGCAATCCCCCACCGGCGTGGGCGGTGGACCACGAATCGACCAGCCCACCTTTGCGCAACGCCTGCAATCGCTCCCGCATCCGCCGTTCGTCGATGAACGGCTCACCCTCAAATGATGGACTTGCCCGACGCAGGAGTGACGCCGTCGCAGGCGTCCAACTGAGGAGACGCAACAGCGAGAAATCTCGCGCCGACAGAGTTACTGTATTTGCCATCTGCCGGTGCATGAGCGTACCATTCAAGCCGCTACTGATCAATGCGATGAATGAGGGCCGTTACATCAGCGTGGATGACCTGCAGGCGCAGCTCACTCTCCCGGAAGCCGCTGCAAAGTGCGGTGTCCAACTTGATGTCCACGGTAGCGGCAAGCAGGTCCGGCTCGACTGTCCGTTCGGATGTCCCGGCGACCATGTCGGGAAACGCGAAATTTCGGTGGACACCGGGAATCCGCAGAAAGTTTTCTGCTGCCATGCCTACGGCTGCCAGGTACGGGGCAATCTGCTGACGCTGATGCACGGCTGGCTGACCAGTACGCTGCCAACCGGTGGCCGCCTCAAGGGAATGGAATTCAAGCGTGCTCGGGAACGGCTGGCGGGCATTGTTGCTCCCCCATCCAGCACACCAACAGATACCGAAAAGCCGGTTGGTTCGCCACAGCCTTCTGAGCCATCCCGCAATACCCCGCTCGTGGACAGCGAAAATGAGAAGGCACGGGAACTCGCAACGCTCGACGAGAAGTTTGTGACGGATGTCGCGCACATGCCGCCGGCCGCCGCAATCTACGTCCGTCGTCACCCCTGCCTTTCTCTCGCATCGATGCAGAAATGGCGAGTCGGCGTCCTCCCGGCTGACGGTGGCGGGGACAAGCGAGCCTGGTCGCTCCGTGGGCAATTGATGTATCCCGTTCTCTCGGAGGACGGACAGTTGCTGGCCTGGGTGGCACGCGATCCGCAGTTTGAAATGAAGGATCAAGCCTTCAATCAACTCCCGCCGGAGCAGCGAACCAAGGAAAAGCAACCGGCGAAACACCGTTTTCCTGTTGGATTTCATCGTGGTTTGGAACTCTTCGGGCAGCAGTCGTCCCGCTTGAGGGAGCCCGGTTATCGCGAAACACTTTCGTGCTACGGCATTATTGTCGTCGAGGGATTCAATGATGTGATTGGATTGGATGCCCTTGGGATTCCAGCGGTTGGCATCATGTCGAACAAGATCACCGCTGGACAGCTCGCGAAAGTTGAACGCTGGGCAAAACTCCTCGCCGCCGGAAAGGTCACGATACTGTTCGATGCGGACGACGCAGGAGACGAAGGCGCGAAGGAAGCGGCCTGGCAGTTTCTGCAACGGGGACTTGATGTCCGCTTGGGCTGGTCCGAATCCATGCACGGCGGGGCCTTCAAGGTCCGCCAGCCGGAATCACTGACGCGGGATGAATGGGAGCGGGTGCTCTGCTCCCCTATCGCACGCGAATCGGGGGTCGCGGAATAAGACTGTCGATATTCCACGCAGCTTATGAAAGGCGAAGGCCGGGAGCGGCTTCGGCCGCCTCAGCATGGAGCGGGCGTCCGCCGTGCCTCCGGGCACGGACACACCGGACGCCCGCAGTGAGTTTGGATTCGGCGGACGACAACTCAGCGGCAGCATAGATCCGCTCTGCGGTCGCGACGCCGCCGGGCGTATGGTGCAGGAGCCATGTCGTGGGCCAGCGATCGCTGGTCGCGACCCCCGCCGGGGCGCCGCGTCAGTCACCGAAGTAGTGAGGTGCCAGCGTGTCGTCCCCCGGCGGGGGTCGCGGCGAAGGGCGCGACATGGTCTCCATGATGACATGGCACTTCCGTGGCTTTCAGAAGCCACCAGAACGGTCGATCTCCGATCGCCACTGGTTCGCCGCTCGATCGCCACTGCAGGCGAACGTGAGGCGCTCCCTTGGCGTAGTTTGAAGCGGGCAAACTACATTGCGATGGGCATCAATTTCAAAGCCCATTAGGACGCCGCAAGTCTATGACAGATTGAGATTAGCGAAGGCGTTCGATACTCACTTTCGCATCACGAATTCCGCCAGTTCTCAAGTTTGAGCCCTGGGATCCAGGAAAAATGGGCCGTGTTACCCGTCACAAGCGTTCGACCATGATGTAACGCCGTGGCGGCGATAATTAAATCAGCATCCTTCGGCTGCATGCCTTGCTGACGACCAATTTCCCACAGGTCGGCGGTTCGGTCCAAAATTTCATTCAAAACGGGAAGAATCTCCGTATTTCTGCAGAACGCCTCGAAACGATTCTGTTGGGATGTGGCTTTCTTCTCCTTCAATCCGCGGAGGATCTCGTACCTTGTGATAGACGAAATCGAGAATTGCCCATGTTGGGTGAGATAGGTCGCGGCGTGTTGGATGACGTTCGCGTTTTTTTGCTTGAGAACTTCGTTCAACAAATCGGTATCGAGGAGAGTTGGAGTCATAGTTACTCAGCGGTGCGACTGAGATCGGCTCTGGTCAGGATCGTGCCTTCCAAGTCCTCAACTTCTGCTTCGGACATACCCTCATAGACATTGCACCAATCCGGCAATTGGGGCTTAGTCCCCTGCTGCTCAGACTCTGTTGTGGCAGTTTCAACATCAACATTTAGATTGACGATGTGAATCACGAGCTGCTGGTTTTCGCGCAGAGTTTGGCCCAGTACATGTTCCAGTGCCTGCCGGTCATGAGCATCGATATCGCCAACGTTTCGGATGAGTGATTCCATGACGACATTCTATCACGCCGATGGATCGGTGAGCAAACTTGTTGTCGGAAACAGCCGATTTATCTATTTAGCCATGAAATCCGCCGTCTGTCCACCCGCCGGGAAACTTCTCACGTGCGGCAGCGGATTATTACCATTGAGAAATCAAATGCTGTCCCGAAAGTCGGTCCGGCATTGTCCGGCTCCGCCTGTCTCTCGCATGGATCGTCGGGGACCGCTCCGTCGGTCCCCTCTTGTGGCGTTTTCGAATTTCTGACAAGCAAGCGGGCATCGCCCGCTCCCCTTTGTTTTCAATATTCTTAGAACAATACTTTGGCGTAAAGCGCGGACATTAGAAATCTCGTGATTCTCGCATGATTGACCGTTCCCACGGGCAATTGGAGCGAGTCCGCTCATAAAAAAAGGTGACGCGAGTTGCGGGTGTTGAGGCGAAATAGGTGACGCGAGTTGCGGGCAAGACACCTCAAAAAGGTGACGGCAGTTGCGGGTGTTCACAGGAGATCATCGATCGTCAGCCTGGGCCTTCTGACGCCGCTGCAGAAGACCCGCAAGCGATATGGTGTCCGATGCTACAAACTCGGGATGTTCCTCGCGGAACTGGCGGCGCAAGTGCATTCTGGTGAATTGTTCGGCGTTGCGGCGCGCATCCATCTCAGACTGTCCCCCATTATGAAGCTGCTGGAAGAGCCGATCCATGACCCGTCCGAATGCAGCCTTGGCCTCGGACTGCAAGTACTCCTCAAAATGCTGGTCTTCGGTAACAGCGTCCGTCGCGGTCCGTGTTTCGGTCTGACGCTCGCGCTCTTGCCTTCGCAGCTCATGCCACCAGTCAGGGGGAGTTGTTTGGTTCTCTGCCGCTTCGCGGATGTAGTGTTGAAAGTACGCCTGTGGCGATTCCTTGATGATCTTGCGTTCGACGGCCGCGAGTGTGATATCCGACCATTCGGAAATCATCCGTGCCGAATACTTACCAAGAATTCGGCGAATTGTGTCGGGATCGAAGCCAATCTTTTGCAGAGGTTCAACTAGGGGTGATTCATCATCCGTAAACGGTTTGGGGTTGGTCGGCACTCGGTCAAAATACGCTCCGCGATGAAATTGTACGACATGTACACCCTTGGCCCGCCTGACGAAGAGTTCTCTTGGATCTGTCATGCCTACGGGGAGGTTCAGAATCTCGTGCCTTGTCAGCACGGCAATGACCTGCAAGATCTTTCGCTTGATCTCGGTCGTTCGAAGAGTTGATGAAAACCCCAGAGTGTTAATGCCGAGATCTCGCACTTCGAATGTCGGCGAGACGTCGTTTCGCCAGAAGATTTTGGAAAGCAACAGAAAGAGACGGCGGGACGCACAGTCCAACTTTCGATAGACTGTGAAATCGAACGTGAAACCGCCGGCCAGGGCTTGGCAGAACTGGAACCACTGCGGATCCCAGCAAATATGCCATGCGCGACCGGAGGCCGTGTCAATCGGCAGGCTGTATTTCAGAAAGCCAAATGCGACCGATCGATGTTCGCCGCGGATGGGGTCATAGAACAGGTCATTTTCGTAAACGACCCCGGCCAGTCGGCGAATGGCGTCACGAAACAACCGATATCGAACTCCTTGCTCTTGGTTCGAATCGACAATCCCCAACTGTCGAAGGCACCAGTGTGGTGTGGCAATGAGATCCGACGATGGTTCCGATTGAGAAAATGTGAGTGCCAGAAGTCCGTAGAGGAACAGTTCGTCATGCGGCGACAGACCAAAAGGACAAGCCACGTTGGCCGTAGCCGTCTTGCGATTTCGATTGCGGTCAGTGAAGTGATATTGGACTTGATGAACGCTCCCTGGTTGCAACGCTTGAGAAGCATCAAGCGGACACAAAGCATGTTCAACCAAGGTCTGTTGTGCCAGCCCGCTCCCCTTTCCCGGCGGCAGTCGTTTCTTGTCCCGGCGGTCAGCGACAACATGGCTCATAGTCCGCTATTTCAAGCGATGGAATAAACGACCGAAAAAGCCCTTCTGTTTTGGGCTTGGCCTCGGAATCGACTTCATCGTCGGTTTGGCCGCGGGCTTCTTCTGCGAAGCGGCTGGTCGTGGAGGCTGCGGCGTCACAGGTTTTGTTTCGACTGGCTCGGATGAATCTGCAGGCTTCGGAAATGGCAAAGCCAGCCGTTGCTGGAGTTCTCGCATCAGGACATTACTCTCCTGCATACGGCTATTGAGATTAGCAATCTGCTCATCTTTGCGATCGAGCTGGGTTTCAAGCGTCCTGATTTGCTGATCCTTACTGCCGAGCTGCTCTTGGAGAACCTTGAGCATGATGTCGGCGGGAGCCGATGTTACTGGAGTGCCTGTGGATCCATCATTTCCCGATCTTCCCGGTTCATCTGGTGGAAATTTTCTCAGTAGCAACTGACGGTCAATCTTCCAGACGTATGGTTCGTTGATAGCCTTTCGGCGTTCTATCTCCTCGGGAGTCGGCAGAATGAAAGGGCGATCGGGATGATTTGGGCTGCCGACAATCTCGCGAAGTACGCGCTTCAGTGTCGACTCCGATTTTCCGGTGAAAGCCCGAGCTTCGCTGAGGGTGAGGTGTTGGTCCATCGCAGAAAGTGGGAAGCGATGGGAGAGAGCGTAGCACCGAGTAAGGCCGCTATGCAAATTAATCTGAACCGGCCGTGAGCGGCAGGGGATGACCCCCGAGTGACCTGAGGCGGTCATGGCATGGCTCAAGAGGGGAGTCATAGCAGGGGATCGGCCGGGTGCGATGTAGGTCCAGAGCGGCTGAAGAGGGGATTCACGAGCCAGTGTCGATAATTGGGTCAGCGTTCTATTGGATGTCCCAAATAGATAACAGGAATAAGCAGCAATTACAGACTGAGACCCTGTTCACGACCGGGGGCAGGTCCGAATGTGCAGATACGGGAGCAGACGGGAAACTTTCAGTGTCGGAGCCCCGCTGAGGTCGCTAGATTCAGGCGTTTATCGACCGTGCTATAAAACGCAAGAAGGGACAAGCGAGGCCGTTCACCTGCGATTACCGATCGGTCATGAACCATCGGTGGAAACCGGTTCTGACTCGTGTCATTGGCCGGTCAGAAAGTAGGTCATAGTCAAACTCACGAGCACGTAGATAACTCGACCGATCCAGCAGGACCTGCTGACTTAGAGAAACCGCCTGGCCCGGACTGCACTTACTCCTTAAAACTAGCATCCGTAGTCATCGAGCATTCAGCTTATACTATAATGTATTGCAACTTGGATAGCGGTTATTAGCCTTGACGAAATACCACAACGCAGCTCGTTCAGTATACCGAATATACGCCGAGCGTTCAGGCTCCGCGAGCTTAATCGGCATCACGGAAATATAGAAATTGTCGGGCAACAGTCGACATTTCTCTGCGATCAATTCACCGTCAGTCCGTGTGAAGTACTTTTGGCCGCCGAAGTGCCGGTTAGTGCAACCGGTTCTCGCCGCTTCTTCGAATTGTATAAAGCGAGCCAACAGCGTCTGCCTCGTCGTCTCGCCAACATAAAGAATAGCCGGGTCCACTACAGACGGAGCCACGGTGTCATCGGGTAATTCTGCAAAGAGGTAAACGCCCGGGTGCCGCATGAACTCATAAGCGGTTATTCCTCGCCAGGGCAACCACGGCGAGAAATTCTGTGACAATTGGTCATAAATGGCCAGCCAGTCGACCATACTTTACTCCGACATTGGTGTTGTCAACGACGATGGCGCACCTCGTTAAGCAAACTGAGACGTAACGATAGGCGACTCGCCGTCAATTACGAAACCTACGCTGTGCCGGGCACGCGTCACGGCAACATGTAATTTATCTCGTGCCTTCTCAATGTGGCTCAAATGGCCCGTCGTCAGATACTTCTCGATCGGAACCGTAGGCACAATAACCACATGGTCGAACTGGAGTCCTTTCGCGATTCCAAAGTTAAGCGCCTCGGAACCGTATGAGCTTGCATTTTTATTATGTCGCAGTATCTGCGGGGAATATCTACGGATATACCTCTCTACGTCTTTCTGGGCGATACGAAATACGCCAGCACCTTCGACACTTGTCGCCGTTTGCGATCTCATTGGCTCCATCCCCGGCCATAACCCATTGACGAAGTCGCAAATCGCTTGATTGCAACGATGGGTTTCATTCATCTGTTCCGCAATCCTGCACAAGCCGCTCTGTTCCCACTGTCGGGCTAAATTGATGATCTCGACACCCAAATACTGTTTATTCTTGCTCGACGAGTTGGTGCTGTATATATGCTGGCGTGGATCGCCGACGAGTGTAATACGAATTTCCGATTCAAGGAGAATTCGAATCAATTCTAGATCCCACCCGGCAAGGTCCTGAAACTCGTCGATGAAAATATCGGTGTAAATGGCGCGAAGGCGCCGCGTGACGCTCCGGCCCGACAGGTCTTCGCATTTGACAACGAACTTAGAAATCTTATCTGAGTAGATTCTTCCACCACCAGAAAAATAATGACTATGCGTCTTTGATTCAGCCACTCCGCGCGCCGACTGTTGATTTACAAAGAGCAATCCCTCTATGCGTCCCCCAGAATACTTTGATCGCTGATACGGCCGTGCACATTCCCGCATGAGAAAGCCGAACCAGGTCATCACATCTACATTGCGCGGCATGCAAGAATTCAACTCACCAAATCGCTTGATAATCTCACGAACGTTATTGTTTGTGTATGTGATGATCGCGATTCGGCGTTCCGGCTGACCAAGCGCCTCATTGACGAGCCGCGTAGTTTTTCCAGACCCGGCGCAAGCGATTAAAACTCGATTATCAGCGGATGACATTGGCGATGTACTCCGGGACAGACCAGGTCATGTCCGTCTCAAAAAACTTGAGAGCGCAATCTGTTTTATTTCGATTCATGTACGCCAAGAGCTTTTCATCCGTCTTATGCTTGGTATTCAGAATCTTGTTTAGAAGATCAAGCGAATTCGTCTTCAAAAGCTGTGGTTCCAGAGTCTTGCACGTTTCGTTATCGTCGTACGAGATTTCAATAGCGGGACACTTTCCATCCAAGTATTCACTGTATTTCGTCTTTAACGCTGCCACGTCTCCGTCATTGTCAGTGATGACGCTCACGCGCAGTCCCAAGAGTGCCGCAATCTCAAGAAATCGCTTGAATGCGAGCGCTCCGACGGAAATGACGTCAATTCCGTCTTCGAGCGGCAATTTTTCATGCAGATCCTTGTACGCCCGCTGGACGATCAGCTCATCGGATGGACCTTCGACAAGGATGCATCGCTTCGAAAGAATCATCCGCAAAGTATCGTATCCGGGCAGTTTCATGAAGTAATCCTGCGTATCGGGAATCAGGCGAGACAGCGTAGTCGTCTTCCCGTCGCGTGAGATTAGTCTGAGGCAATGGAGCCCGAGCTTATTCAAGACAAACGCGCTGTGAGTTGTCAAAACGACCTGCCTATCCTCGCAATCGCGTCTTATATCGTTCATCAGCATATTGAGGTTCGAGTGCGACAAGTGGTTTTCGGGCTCCTCGATAAGGAGAGTCCGAGAGTGTTTCGCGTCGGCTACAGCCAGGCGCATTTGAATGCGGCACTGCTCTCCCTTGCCCGCACAGTCAAACGGCAGATCGTCTAGGTGGGCCGCAATGGCGGTGTCCCATGTCGATCGTGACGACATGTCGACTTGGACTGTCAACTTTTTGTTCGTCGTCGATTTACCTTGGTGCATCAAATGGTCGTTGATAGCTTTGACGCCGCCCTCCTGCGAGAACCCATGTTGCAACTTCTTGTATGCGAGAGAGAGGTCGCGACGCTGATTATCGGTCAAGACATCGTCCACCAATTGTGAAACGTATCGATTGGGGCCACGCAAAATTCGCGGGAGGCTTGTATCGATCGTTTTCACTTTAAACGCGAGCGTCCTGCTTGCTATGCCATTGTCTGCAAATGACCTCCAATGGCATCTGTAGAATTCGACGGGCAAGACCCCAGGATTGGTGGGGTCTTTGGCATACTCCTTTAGGAGATCTCCAAACTCTGGATCCAACTCAATGCACAACTTTACTCCGGGACAATCTTCGTTCTTCGAGTTATTGCGACCTTTGAGGCTGGCGAGGGCAGAGTTTTCATTCGATTCGCTCAGATATGCCTCAATGAGGATTCGCGGTGGTGGCGCATTCGCGCCGTCACGAATCGCCTGAAAAAACATTGCCACCGTCTTATTGTTGAATAGATATGGATCGAGGGCATGATCGATGACGCGCCCTTCGTATTGCCTCGTAAGTACCAGATGGATTGCCTCCATCACAGAAGTTTTCCCAGCTTCGTTGTCTCCGACTATGACGGTCACCTTGTCATTGAACTTCAAGTCGAAGTCTGCCAGACGCTTGAAACCGTCGATATAGATCCGAGCAATATGCATGATGACTCGATTCGCTATTTGTCGATCAAAAAGTTGGTGCGGAGTGAGCGCTTGAAGCGTCATCCAGACAATGCCTTATTGGAAAAAGAGAGTAACGCAATTCAAAGATGCCCTCGGCCAGACATATTCTTGAAGAATACCGAGCATCTGTCCAGAACAGCAGAGTCCGTTCCCTCGTTTTGCAAGAACTTCTTGCCTATCAGGGCGAAATGCTGACGCCGAGAACCAGCCAGGACTTCAATTGCTGAGGCTAATTGCTCAAGAGCCAACATCGATGGATCATCTAGTTATGTGCGGCGTGCCAGATTCGTGATATCCTCACACGCACCAGCTTTCCATGTCCAACATCACTCGTGACAACTTTGGCCCCCTCATTGCGTATCTCGTTCCCGGTGCAACAGCGCTTTGGGGATCGAGCCTTTTCTCCGCGACGATTCGAGCATGGTTTGCGTCGGCTCCTCCTGACACGCCGTCACTTGGCGGATTTCTGTACCTGACAGTTGCATCAGTGGCTGTTGGAATGGTCGTCAGTGCCGTCCGCTGGACAATCGTGGATAGCATTCACCGCCTGACTGGACTCCCGCTACCGGAATTAGATTTCTCGATGCTGGGGAAAAACGTCGAAGCATTTAATCTTCTGATCAGCATTCATTACCAGCATTATCAGTTCTACTCGAACATGCTGATTGCTACGGCCTTCAGTTACGCCTGTTACCGGATTCAGAGTGGGGGACTGTGGCCAGTGGGGTTTCTGGACCTGGGATTTGTGGCAATCGAGCTCGTCTTTTTCGTGACGTCGCGGGATACCCTAAAAAAATACTATTCGAGGAGTCAGCAGTTGCTGAAAGGCCAAAGTCACGCGAAAAGATGATGGCGCAACCAAGTCGATCATCCTGGCGTCGAACCAGGTCGCTTTGTGCCTTTCTCGGTTTCTCCAGTGGGACGGTATTCCACCAGATCAGCCATCGTGCATCCAAGAGCATTGCAGAGTTTGTCGATGGTGGCGAGCGTGGCGTTATAGCCACCGCGGGACGCGAGCGATTCAATTGTTGCCCGCGCAACTCCGGAGCGCACCGCCAAGTCGGCATATGTTAACTTCTGTCCGCTGCCCTTCTCAAAGGCACGGATCATTTCGCGCAGCCGGACATTGATCACTTGACGTGCTAACGCTAATCTTGTATTTTAATACAAGACCGCTCCCTTCGCTGTAGACGATGGCATGTTTGTTTCCGTAGCACGAGCGAACATATCCCATTGGAGAGACTCTGTAAACGCTACGAACGAGCGATGGTCTTTCCGGGCGAAGGGGCGGCATTCTTTTACTGGGGGGAGAAGGCAATGGCAAACGGCGGAACGCACGGCGAAAAGCCAAAGGACACCAAGAAGGGCGGATCGTCTGACACGAAGAAATAACTCATCTTCGTCAAGATCGACCAAACGTGAGGCCGGCCCGAGCTCTAAACTTTGGCCGGCCTCGTGTCTTGAGCATCAAAGTTTCGACGTAGGTCTGTGCTTCATGGTACTCTCCGACGTGAATGCCATCGAGGACAGGTCCAACAAAGGCTCCCGCGGACTCTGATTCAGAACGGCTGCTCGATGCCGTCGTCATTCTCTCCCAGCAGGCCAGCATCCTCATCGATCTGATTGAAGACGTCCGCGAGGACCTTTCGTGGCTGACGCGCAATGGCATACCGCATCAGCCTCTCATAGTTCGAGTGGACAGGATGGCTCGCGACCCACTGGCTCTGGACTGGGGCGAACGATTGAAGTTTTCGGTTCTCGACGCCTCGCAAAAGCCGGCTGCAGCATCAATTGATTGTTCGGATTCGCAGGTCGGGGCGCTCATTGATGTCCTAGCTGACCCACTTGGACAGGTTGCACCTGAGAAGCTGGCCACCCTTATCAGCTTGTTCGATTTTGTGAGGCACGAGGTCCTGAAGGCAATCCGTTCGACATCTGCGCACACCTGCGGGAATCCAGGTCCTGACTCTCCCAGCGATACCGACCAAGCATCCGGGACAAATCAGCCCGACAGGCAGGAGCGGCAATCTGCTCCGCCTGGGCACCTTTTCTAATCCCACTGTCATGGCAAAGGAGTTCTTTTCCTATCCTGAAACGACCAGCCTTTTCAAACTCTTGGAGGAAACGAGCCAGCGTTCTGGTGTCAGCCGCGCTCAAGCATTTGAAGACTTTCTCGTGATGTCGGTTTGCGCCTTGAGCGGCGGCCAGATGGAAGACCAATACCTTGATACCGTGAAGAAGCACTCGAATGGCGAAAAGGGGAAACGCGGCTGCGATACCATCGGCAAGATGTTCGGGACACTCGTTGCGGGGATGGAACAGGATACCCGCGATGATATGAAAGACATCCTCGGTGATCTGTTCCAGGGCGCGATCACCTACGGAGAAGCCGGCCAGTTTCTGACGCCCATGCCCATTTGCCAGATGATGGCCCGCATGACAATTGGCGAGCCGGCCGAGAGCGGTGAGCGTGATGAACTGGAAGGGGGGTCGCAACAAACAAAAAGTGATATCCCGAACGACACACCAGCGCTATCGGAAGACCGAGAACGGAAATCCGTGTGTGACCCCTGCTGCGGCTCCGGACGGATGCTTTTGGCAGCAGCGGAGATCAATCGCAGCTTTGAACTTGTTGGACAAGACGTGGATCTGCGGTGCGTTCGGATGACTGCGCTGAATTTGGCCTTCCGTAACCTGTACGGCTACTTCATCTGGGGCAACACATTCCGGCTCGAACAGAAACTTGTGTACCGAACGGGCTTCAATGGACGGAGTTTCATCCGTGAAGTTGCAATTGAGAGTTGCCCGGCACCAGTCAAACACGTCATTGAGTCAGGTACTGCGGCCCAACAGCCTGACCAAAATCCCGCTCAACCGCCACCAATGAACCGGAAGGGTTCTCAATTGGAACTCTTCTATCGCAAGTTTCGATTAGGTCACTATGATTCGGTGACCGGGCCGGTGAATTGAGCTCGAAAAAGCAATCAGCGAGTTCACTGCCGAGCAATAACTTGGATGAACAGCGAAAACATGATGACCACGGTGGCCCCAAAAATCATGAGTACCGCGGCCGCTGAAAGGCGCCAAGTTCGATCAACGACGACCGACCAATACTGAATCCGACTTTGATTTAAGTGGCCACATTGATCGCAGTTGCTTCCGCGGCCGAAGAGTCCGGTCGCTCCGAACTTCGTGGGCACATCCTGTTGCCGAGTGCTTACTCCGCAGATTTCACAATACCGACGTCTAATTCCCATCTTCGAATCCTTTCGTAAAAACGGGTACCACGGACGTTTGCGAACTGTAAGTCGCGATAAGTCCACAATCAATAGAATTCGGACCCCTGTCGTCGATATTGAAAGAAATCACCAGGACTTCAACTTTATCGGCAATTTCTGCCACCAATCGGTGTTGGCATATACCGCATTCCAGCGCTATGCTCCCAATCATGGGCTATTGGGGCATCGAGCCGTGGCAAAATGATGGCGCGATGAACTGGTTCGAGAACTTCTTCGAGCTGACTGGTATTGCAGTTCATCTGGAGGAAACACTATCTCGAACTGTCGAAGATGCCGCCGATGAGATCCGAGCGGCCGTAATGGTTCTGCTGACACTGGAGGCAGTTGCCTGGAGCGGAGATGTATACGAATCTCTTGCCACACTCGCACGGGACCGCCTTACGGAAATGCTCGGACGCGGAATCTACACTAATTCCGACATCATTGAATCGATAAGAAGCCAACTGGCTCGTCTGTCTGCAGTGCTACCACAGTGATCAGTCCGAATATCAAGAGTAATTGGCTTTGAACGGTCATTCGAACTCGAATTCTTTTTGCACTTCTCGCCGGGGTAAATCGAGAAATATTTTTCCCTTCGCCGCTCTCCAGAAAATCCCAGGTTCAACGCCAATACATCCGCGGATTGCAGCGGCCTGGTCCTTGGTGAGATGCTTCAAGAACATCGCCTTGGTCCAATATTTGGCATCCTGCACCACCTTCCGATTTTTTCCGAGCAGCTCTTTCAGGCGAAGCCGTTGGTTGAACCGTCTGTTGTAGACCGACTCGGGCTTATAGATGTATGTGATGAATCCATTCATAAACCGGTCGTCGGGTTCCAGAGGCAGTACGTACGGCCCGTCTCCCCAATGTTTATTCCTTGTGGCGTGCAGCGTCTCGCCAGGATGTCCGATTGCGTAGGCCTGCTCGAAGTCGATCCGCACGATGGGGCATCCACTTAAAGCTCGCTCTGTGAGGAGGCCCTCAGCAAGAAGAGCTTGAACCTGCTGGTTCCAAAAACAGGCTTCGACGAGGACACGACCAATCTGAGCGGCACGATTGGCTCTTTCGATGAATGCCTCATCTGACTCGTCAGGAAGACGCACCTTCAGAAGATACCATGAAATCCGATCAGTCAGAGTGCGGCCGACTCGACCGATCGCGGGTTCCCGCCGCGATGATTTCCCGAGAAAGTCCTAGCCGCCACGCCGCAATTCGATTGCTTGCGCGAAGGCCGCTTTTTCGGCACTCTTCTTTCGTCTGTCGATGTTCGGCAGGCGAATCGAAGTGACCTGGCTCATTCACAGGAAGAGGGGAGTCATCGTGCTACTGGATCTCAAAGACGGGAAATGTCGGAGCTGTGGCGGGCAGTTGCAGATAGTTGATGTTGATGACGCAACGATGGACGCTGAATGTTCCGAATGTGGTGACAGTTACAGAGTCGAACCGAACGCGTTCAACGATGGTGGTATCAAGTATTGGCCGGAGGCGATGGCAGCACGCGAAGCAGGGGAGTTGTAAATATCATGGACCCTGATGCCACGCTGAAGCTCCTGCTGGAGGCGACTGTCGAAAAGAACGGCGATGACGTCCGCGAGTTGTCCCGGGCACTACTCGACTGGCTCGATAGCGGCGGATTTCCGCCCAAGACGATTGGGCCCTGGAAGCTCGGCCAAGATTGGCATGTGTCGATGGCCCGACACATCTGCGCGACCGCAGAATCATCAATTCAATCTGCCGAGTCGTTAGGCAAATGACCAATCCTGATGGCACACGCTATCAGTTCCCTGCACTCATCCGAGCGCAGGGTTTTCGATTCGGCTCAACGATCCATGAACCAGCTCAAGGTCAGATGTGATGAGGTGTAGCGAACGATGTTGCGCTCAGTAGAAATCGGGAGCATGATGACTGTATTGCTGACAGTTACGTCAGCAATACAGTCCGATCACTCTAGCAGCCGTTCATTGAAAGGAACCTCGTCATGGCAAAAGCATCCGCGAAAAAGACTTCAGTAGTGCGAAAGAACCGACCTGAAAAGAAGATCACACCGGTTAATAGCGGTATCAGTGTCGCCATCTGGCTAAATTCCGCGGACACGGAAGCAGGCAAGAGATACTTCCGATCTGTGACGATCGAACCACGTCGATACTACGACAAGACGGCCGGCGAATGGAAGGACTCGCCTTCGTTCAGCGCTGCCGACCTGCCTCTACTTCTTTATGCGCTGGAACAAGCCCGTGACTTCGTCTTCTCGGAACCGCTCCCAAACGATGACACCGAGACACAGAAGAACGCAGCCTCGACAGACGGGGATGTTCCATTCTGACGGCTGGATTCGTGTTCGACCTCACCCCTAGCTCGCAGCTCGGGGTGTTATTGGTATCACTTTCCAAGCTGGACTCGCGACAATACTACTGGTATATCGGAGCAAACTCCCGTTGATTTCATCTCTATACAACACCCACGGCAGCCAATAACTCGAAACTCGTTCGAGAAACATTCCGCGGATGTTCGAACGGATTCCAGGAGACAAAACAATGTGAGCCGCCATCCTTGGCGGCTCTCTGAATCATCATCGATACTCAAGACGTTGGACGATCTTGGACTTTCGTCGCCGGGCCATCCTCGACCTTCGCCTTGCACTCTCAGAAAACTCCAACACTTCCGTAAATTCAGTCTCAAATAACCGCAGCGAATCTCCACGATGATGGACTGTGATTTCCAACCGCTCGCATAACTCGTACAGCTTTGATCGACTGATCGACAACCTCCTTGTAGCTTCCTTCACACTTAGCAGGCGATTCGAATGTGGACGAGTCTGTTCGTTCGAGTACGCCGCTTCGCCACATCGAGGACACTCGGCGTGGTTCTCCAGGTGAATGAATGGGCAGTTACAATTGCCGCACCGGAAATGCCAAGGAGCATCATGTTTTCTCGGGCTCCTGCCCACGCTTCACCTCCTTCATTTTAGGTTGGACTGGCACCAGTCCCCAAGCGTGTTCCATACATAGAACCGCGCTGAAATCTTCCCCCTTTACCACGGCCGTGTTTTGAGTTGATCCACACTTCAGGCAAGGGGCTGGTCCGGTTGATAGGTAGAGAATTCGAATCATCGTAAGGCTTCCACAAAAACAGTTGGACTGGACCGAAATCAAATATCTCGTACACATTATTCTCTCTTCCAAAGCGGGGCTGTTGGACAGCCCCTAGGAGATCGATCAATTGCGAAAGGGTGCAGATTCAATCCATGTGACGAGCCTAGCCAGGCTTTCGGACACTTCCCGCAGTTCTACTAGGGTGAAGTCTGCGTCACATGAATTGCAATGAGCGACGTTCTCTTCCGCATTGGAACACGCGACGGTTAGCGTGCTTTTTTCACCGCAATTCGGACAGGGAATTTCCATCTTAGCTCTCCTTTCTGAAGGATCCCCGCCGAGCCTAGTTGAACTTTCTCAATGGCGCAATTACTTCACCGATAAGTTCCTTTTGATTTTGATCTGTCAGCAGAGCGACCAAGTCCTGTTGAAGAGCAAGATCCGGAACAAGTGGGAAGCAAACAGGGCGTCCCGCGAGCTTCAAAGCCAAAGTCTGATGGCAAGGCACCGTTTGACGAAGATCCATGCCATCAGTAAACAGTGGATCCACATAGTTGTACATAAACTGAAAGGTCGTTAACATAATTAGAACTAGCGGGTTCTCTCGCTGGCCTCCAGGGCGACTACTGAGGACTCTCACATCAGCAGTAGTCGTTCTTCTTTAGATAGTGAAGTGACATGTTTTTTCCCTTGCTGAGGAAACAAGTGCAGACTGACGCAATCTGCTATTCAAAACTCGGAAGAGTCGGTCGGCCGACGATCTCCGCCTCGATACAGAAGTTTTTGATGCCGGTCGTGCGTAGCTGTTCGCGCCACTCCGGAAGCAAGTGCTGATCAACGTAGTAAAAGCCGATTGCTCCCCCCTTCTGGCCATAGTGCGTCACCGCGGTAATGGCCTTCGTCCTGGTTTCGTCGGCATCCGGCGTGGTGTCGAGAAGATCGGAGAGCACAAAGAGGCAAGTCTTAACTTTGCCCGCCGCGACGCCGGGATCATTCGCCACGTAGTCAGCGGTTTGAGCAATCGCTTCGTGAACCCGAGATCCATTCGAATCAGCGTTTTCGGTCAAGAATTGAGCAAACGCAGACGCGGATGAAAACTCTTGCCGAAGCTGTAGTGGCGTCCCTTGCCACAGCAACGATCGAGTCGTTCCCGAGATTTGGGCAATCAAAATCTTGTCGTTGCCTCCCATTCGATCCCGAAAATATTTGTCGAGGATCATCAATAGGAACGCGTGAGCGTGCCCACCAGAGACCATCTTTCCTCTGAATGAGCCAGACAGGTCTAGCAGGACTCCGACGAGATATTCCTTGTCGTCCTCGATTAAGATGGATTTCTGCGTCTTTCGACGCTCCGAGCAACCGCACAGCAGAGTGACAATTAGCACGACCGACACAAACCTTCGAAGCATGATTACTCCCCCTGAAAACTGTAAATAATCGTCCGCAATGTGACCGTCACATAGCTGACGAACACCAGAATGGCTACGTACGCAACCGTCGCGAGAAGAGCTGAGATAGAAATGACCGTTCCACCCCAACCTACCTGGGTCATCGCGATGTAGAAGAGAATGGCGTCCGCCCCCAAAATGCTCGTACCGAGCACCATGAGTAGTTTGGTTTCGTTTAACCAATCAATTCCCTCCTCGTCGGATGCGAGCCAGATGTGGAGAATGCGTTCCCAAAGCCAGAACACCGCGATCAACAGGAAAATCGCCATGAACGGGGCGAGATCCAAGCCGTGCGTCTCTTCAAAGTCTTCAAGAAAACCGAGCCCCGGAATCTTGTAAAGACGCTGGCCGAGAGCGGGCACCATATATCGCAGCCCTTCCGAGATCACTGCAATATAAATCGTGCCAAGGCCAACCTTCGTAAAGATCATCCAAATCACATATTTAATCCAAACCGCAAACGCCACAGGTGACATTACTCTTCCTTTCTTAGTGACAGATCTTGGGTAAACACAACACAACAACTTTTGGCGACAACGCCCTCATTGCGGACTGGAAGGTCAACGATTGAGGACAATGACACAGTACTGCGGGGCAAGTGAGATCGATTGATCACATGCTGTGGCCCTGGGCATAGAGCGAACTGAAAATGCATGGCGGGCGGCGGCCGTGCGAGCTTGCTTGAAGTTTTCGAACGAATGTGAGGAAACTGAAGGCAAGCAGTGACCGGGGACCGCGGGTGCAGCGAAACACCATACTTTCGCCGCACGTTTCGCAGGACATTAGATTTCAGCCCTCTTCCCATAACAGTCGATCCATTTGCGTTTCACGTTCTTCAATCGAAGCCAGTCAAATCGACTGAAGAAGATTTGCGATTTCACTCTCGCTGCCGATCGGAAGAGTCGTTTGAGTCGTCCACTCGTCCGGCAGATCAGAAGGATGAAACCTTTTGCACCGTCGTAGCGAATCCACTTTTCTTTCATTTGCTTCACCGTCATCGTTTCGTTGTCTACTTCGACGAAGAAGCGATATCCCTCACGTGTCAGTAATCCATCCGCGATCGTCTTGCCCACGGGGGCGTTCCTTGTGAGGAGGTCGTCCATTAGTAATTCAAACTCTGTGATCAAGACTTCGTGTTCCAGTTCGTCTTCCCGGCAGCGTTTCCCATAGACGAGTTCTGGACGCCCGGTCTCTTTGAAAAGCACTACGCCTCGGACTCGAAGTCTCTTTCGTTTTCGTTCTTTGCAGAGGAGTCGGTTGGCCCCTTTCCTCGCCGTCTCCACCGATCTGCCGGGGAAGAATCTTCGGGCGATCTGATTGGTCGTGGCGGCTCTGGTTTCAAGGAATTCTCTGATCTCAAACTTTCGCATTTTCGATACTCAGGACGTTTATAAATCTGTTCCAACTTTTCGCGGAGCTTTGCCTCCCGAAGACCGGGCCAATCAGGCCAGGGACTTTTCAACGGGACAACGTATTCAGCAAATCGACTGCCACCAGGGCCAGTTACGAATCGCCAACCCGGTTCCAAATTCATGATCGCGGTCGTCAGTGAGTCAATGTGTTCAGATCGGGTTACCAGCGGGTCTGGATTTTCCGATGCGATAATCGACGCCATTTTTCGGGCGAGATCACGGTCAGCCGTCCGAAAGATTTCTTTGCGTGGGAAGTTCTGAAAGAAACCATCTGTTCCTCCGGGAAAATTCGGGTGCTGACAGATCACGTGCCAGGACAAACCATATTTGCGCGTTTCTCCGGCAGCCTTTTCCTCGATTCGGCCCGCCGTTTTCGCATTAGTTGCTTCTTCGAGAATTATTCGAATTGGTGGAAAAGGGGTCGGTCGGGACTTGGCGTAGTCAATGAAATTCAAAGTTCGAGCACTCAGAATTGTCGTAGTTGCGTCCTCATCGACATCCTCTCCCTTTTCGACGATTAGCTTGCCTTTCGCCTTAACGAACGCGTCTAAATCGAAGTCTCCATCACATCGGATCAAAAATTGAGGGGCGCGGAATGTCGTATTGACGAGGCGGGCCATCGAGCCGACTTCCGCCCGAAGGGCTCGAGGGCTGAGTTTTATCAATCCTCGAAATTTCGCTTGGACCTCTGGCAACGTGCAGTCATCGACGAGAGATTCAAATTCCTCCGTACCCGGCAAAACGCCGTAAGGTAATATTCGAAGCGACTTCCGCCGCTTTTGGAAAAGGAACAAAAGAAGCAGGGAGCTGAGCCATTCCTCTAAAAGCGGCATGTTGGCAATGTCCGCAGTGCGTCTACGCATTAATACTTCAGTAAACAACTGGGCAGAGCGATGGTTTTTTGCGGCTGCTTCAAGTGGATCCGGACTCGCGTGTGGTTTGAGGATGTCCAAAGGAAGTGGATGTCTCAAATCCGACAGTTGATCAAATAGTACGAAGCCATTTGCGTGCTCAAGAATCAGTTGTGCCAGACTTCGTGTATGCGGATCCGCCGCATAAACGCATCCTGGAAACCTTACCGCCGATACTGCACCAGAAATTGATTTTCCGAAGCCCGGTGATCCGATCGTAAGTGTGTTCAAGAATTGAAGGTGTTGTGCATTCACGTAATCACGTCCTCGATTTCCCTTAGGTAGGTTTGTTTAGCCTTTTCTTTCGCTGACAACTCTTCGTTGGAATCAAGATTCGCCTTCTCGATTAGCTGAAGCCGTCTTTGATAGCGATTCCACGCTGACTCAGTTCTTTCCTCGAGCGTTGGCGGTGGAGGACGCGGTGGTGGTGGCGGTGGTGGTGCAACTTTTGCAGGCTTCTTTTTGGGTAGACGTGGCAATAGTCTGTGGACTTTCAAGAACCAAGCTTTGGAAGCAATTAACCGGTTATAAACAACCGACCACAGTCCGCTGATAATCGAAAACAGAATCAGTCCGACGCCGTACGCCACGGCACTGGCGAGTAATGCCCGCACTTCGAACAAAGCAACTGCGCTCGGATTCGGAAGTCCCCAAACATCGATTGCAATGCCGCTATACAGTAGAAAGCCGATCGCTGCGAACCACCGCGTTCGGATTCGAATTGCATGATTACTTCCAGCCATTCGCTCACCGATGAATTTCAATATGAAGGCCAACGCCAAGAGTGAAAACCAGTCTTCAAGTCCAAACCAGTCAAGCACTGCTTTCCTAGTATCTTGATCTGTGTTTGTGGATTGACTTAGAAATCGTTGCTGTGAGTGATTGGCTTGCCACATATAACGTTTCACTGTTGCTCGCATCATTGTGTTAGTTAGTGCTTCGCCTATGAACGCGGTGTTTCTGGCCGGCCCACGGGTATTTTTGATCTGATCAATGTCCGAACTCGTCGAGACTGATCACCATCTGGAATGTCGATCTGCGCTCGAGTGAAAGTTGGCCTCATCGATGTGATGGCCAGTTTCTCGTTGAGGGCACGCTCCACATCGTCTTGATTCCCGGCAGACTGTTCGACAAACCAGGACCGATCCGACGTCCGATGATTGGGTTCCAGTCATTCAAATTCGTTCGACGCCGTGAATGACACTGAACTCCGGCTGACAGGTCGCTGACAATCCGCTGACATTCGTGCTCTCTCGGAGGAACCAGGCCAGCGATTGTGCGTCTGGACTTTGGGGCGCGAGCTATCAATGTGCGGGAAATGCAAAACAACTGAAGCGTGGTACGAGAGGAGATCGATGTGGAGACCGACCAATTACTGATATTCATCCAGCGACTATCAAAGATCGAAGAATTGCTCAGCACTTTAATCACTGAGAAATTGTGCAAGGACTACTATTCGACAAGTGAAGCGGCCGAGATGCTCGGTAAAGCCGAGTTCACTGTCCGCGAGTGGTGCCGACTGGGAAGAATCCGTGCGGAGAAGCGACGGTGCGGACGGGGACGGTTTCAGGAATGGATGATTTCGCGACAAGAACTCGTGAGATTTCGCAACGAAGGATTGCTCCCCGTACATCGGTAGTGTCCGCCAACCTAGATGGCGTCCCGGATTCGCAATCTCAGGAGTCACCAACTATTGCTGGCTGCCACGGCGTGGAACAACATTATTGTTGTCGAGAGATTGAACGCGATTGCCGTGTTTTCGAATCCCGGCCTTTTGATCAACCGAATGATTGCAGTGTCCGCGTTCATGGCTTGTGATACGATTCGAACGTGCCGATTACCGCGGCCAGGATTGTTTCATCTGTGGCTATGAGCGGAGTTCTGCCAGCCGCAGTGACGGACAGCTCTAGCAGCACAATCAATTTTGAGATGGAAAGGGACCATCGCGTGTCAAAGGAAAACTACGCGGAACGGCACTTTCGTGCTGTCTGTGAATCTGAAGGATTCACGGTAACTCGGCTTTTGGAGCGAGAATCACTCGGACGTACCGCAGACTTTCTGATCGAGTTTGCCCCGTCCAGATACCTCGTAGAGGTGAAAGAGAAGCAGGCGGGTCTGGAGTTCCAAGAGTTTGTGGACGAAGCTGCAGAGAAGGGGATTGCGACAGCCGGACGAATCATTGAGCGACGGAACGGTCTCTCAAAAATCGTTCGAGATGCCGCAACGCAACTTTGTGAAACTCCGGAACCTGCTGATTTCCGTATCGTTTGGATCTCCTGTCTTCACGAGGACTCAAGTTTTCAATTTGAGCAGCTTGAACGCACAATTTATGGGATGGTTACGCTGACGACGCACGCTTCAAACGGCACAGTCCTCGGAACTAAACCATGTTTCTACTACCAGTTCAACGAAATGTTCGGGATGCCATCCATCGATGCTGTGATCCTGTCCGGTGAGAATGGCGGCCGGCTCTGCGTAAACAACTTCAGCCCCAAATTGCAAGAATTTCGTCGATCCAAGTTATACAAAATGTTCGGTACGGCAGTTTGGGATCCACTGAAATTGGAAGCGTCAGAACGCGCGTTAGTGATTGATGGCGATGTAGACCGTCGCGACTCCAAGGCACTCTGGCGATTCATAAAGGACAAGTACGGCGTCTTGACCGCCAAAATGATCGAGTCCCAGTTCTCGGGACTGATTTCGGTCAAGATAGACGAAAACTAACTTGTGATTAAGTCGTCGACGGGTTGGTCCACTCACACTGATTGCCCTCCTCACTGCTGGGCTTACTTACTCATGGACGCCGAGTCTCGATTCCCAACGTGGAGGCGAACCGAGGGCAGCCAGACTGCAGAAACCTCTGCAATTCTTCTGCACATACTGGAAATGTCACCCCAATGTTACTACAATTCAAGCAGTGAAGCTTCGCGACGTAAGGAGCTTCGCCATCACTAAGTTAAATGCGATTGCAACATTCGATCAATGCCAGTGCCATGGGACACGTGGCGGATTCAAAATCCAGCGAGGTTTACTCCTCGTGCGGGTTCGACTCCCGCCTTCGGCACTCTGGTAGAAAAGGACTTGCGATAAAAATCGTAAGTCCTTTTTTCGTTCCTGGAGAGACGAGTTCTACTCCAAGTTCTCCATTTCCGTTTTGGCGTCCCTTCTTGGCGCACCTGCGATTCCCTTCCCATCCCTCGTGGTTCGTCAGGTTCCAGTCGAACGGCTCTCGCTTTACGATGTGGGCACTCCAACATCACCGGGGACACAGCCAGAAAAGCATCGCCACAGGATTGATTCGCGCAACTGAGACGCCGTTCCCCGAGATTTTGGTGCAGACTGCCCGTTGCAAATCATTCCGGTTCTGGCTTGCGGAAGAGAGTCAGGAAACGGTCTTCGTAGTCCTTGAAGACTTTCAGACGGTCCAGTTCCCGTTTTAGCTCATAGGCCTTGGAACGGTCGCGCCGCGCCTGCGCGAACAACTGCTCAATCTGTTGTTCATCGCGCGGGGCAATGCCAGGTTCCTCTTCGACCGTCGGTTCCGTGGGAAACTCGGGCTTCTCTTCCCCTTCCGACTGTCGCTCTTCGATCGCGTTTTCGACCTGAGCCAACAACTGCCCGAGATTATGATCCATGATCCGGGCCTGCTCGACCAGTTCGTGCGTATCGAGATCAATTCCCGCCAGGCTGCTGAAGACCCTCAACACAGCCAGTGACGCCTTGGGAAACGGGAGTTGCGCAAAGATGTGGGGCATCTCACCCAGCAGACAAGTCCCCTGCAATCCGCGTTCGGCAGCCACCCCGAGCAGGACTCCGTTCAATCCGCCGATGTGTCCCTCCTCGAGCAGATCGATCCCCAGCGACTTCAACTGTTCGAGCCCCGCGGCATCGGTCGCCGCACCAAACAATCGCGACATATGTTCGGGATGCATCTGCGTCGCCATCGCCGCGAAAGTAAAGACACGCTCCACGCCGAGTTTCTGAGCCAGATCAATCAAGCTATGACAGAACAGATACTTGCCAGTCTGCGGTTGAGCCTCACCAATAAATACGATGATGTCATGCTGCCCCTGCGGATCAGTCCAGGCGAACAACCGACTGCGGGGTAAGTGCCCAGGCCGGATCAAACCGGCCGTGACTTCCACATGCTCCAGCTCGAAGAATTCTTTAGGAGAGAATTCCGCGATCAGGTTCATCTGCAGCTTAGCCATCAGATAGTAGCCGGCGCTCAGCGCGACCTGCCCCATTCCGGGCCACACGGCAATCAACCACGGTTTATGAAGTGATTTTAATTCCGTACTCATTATGAATGCCTCATCCAGCGGAGTGTCTCGGTTCCGGGAGGGCTGCTCTTCATCGCTCATAGGTCCCGACCAATTCGGCCACATCAATAACGTGTCCGTGGATCGCATGCAACAATTCCACTTTCGTGCACCCCGCCGGCAGACTCACCGGCTGAGCGAGCGCGTACAACCGGAAGTGATAATGATGCACTCCATGCCCCCGCGGCGGTTCGGGACCGCGATAACAGGTCGTACGCCCGGATGGCCAGGAATTGCGGCCCTGCAACAGCCCACCGCACGGTGTCGTTGCCGAGTCGCAACCAACACCTTCCGGCAGCGACCGGCAATCGGCGGGAATCTTATAGACCACCCAATGAACCCACGGCTCACTCGTCGGAGCATCGGGATCATCGCAGATCAGTGCGAACTCCTGGGTCTCATCATGAGCATGATCCCAACTCAACGCGGGCGACAAGTCCTTTCCATCCCCGGTATAATCAATCGGGATGGGGCCCTGAGGGGGAAACGCCGTAGAAGACAGCTTCATTTTCATTTCAGGCTCCTTTCAACTCCGCTTCCTCAATTATAGCCGGAAGCGAGGTCAAGTCCTGAAATAGTCTTAAGGTAGCAGCGATTTTCAATTTATCGCCGACGACGAGACCTCGCACCGAACGCCTGTTGCACTTTGACACCCGAATGCTGGGCGATATACGTGACGAAGTCACAGAACGCGTCGTCGTCTAACGCACGCCGTGGAATCACAAACGCTTCCACACCGGATAGGTACACAAACACGTGATTGTTGGTGAAGACAACCTTGTCGACCGCGGACCATTTTCGAGTACATTCGCCCGAGGCTTTCGATTCGCGAATTCCATCGGTATCTAATGTCATCTCGCATCGGCCGTAATAGCCCGCGCTGTTGCCTTCATTCAGCAAGCGTTTAAAGATGTATGTGGTTCGCCATTTGGCGTAAGGTCCAACGCACACAGCAGACAGCACGAAACCCGTGAGAAGCGGCCAAATATCTGCCGCGGTCTGCAGTAAGGGCTTCTTGCTCGTGATAAAGACTAACGCTGGCAAGCCAAGCATCACGATCGCGGCGAACCCCAAGTTAGCGATTCGCCGCCGGCGCAGCGCGGGAGAGTGCCGCTCGTGAAACAACGTAAACGCCAAGTAGTCCTGTGGTGTCAGCTCATAGACAATATTCATGCGACCGCCATCGTGATGATTGCAATGACTGCCTACCACTTAGACAAGATCGCCTGGACCTAAGGTGCGCCCCCGTGGCCGACGCTGCCAGCGTCGGCATACAGACGCTAGCAGCGTCTGCCACGGCACTGACTAAACCAGCTCAGCAAGCGGCTTGCCTTGATCGAGCAGGAACTGCGGGCGGCCGTTGTGATCGATCAGGGTGCGGTTCAGGTCGATACCGAGAACGTGATACAGCGTCGCCAGCACATCCTGCGTCCCGATCGGACGGAAGCGGGCCCGTTCCGCGCGGGCATCCGTCTCACCAACGACCTTGCCCATATTCAAGCCGCCGCCGGCAATCAACGCACAACTGGCACTCGGCCAATGTCCGCGGCCGTCGGGGGTCACATCGCCAATCCGTGGCTGTCGCCCGAATTCGCTCCAGATCACCACTGCCGTGTCATCCAGCATGCCGCGCTCATGGAGATCGGTGATGAGGGCCGTCACTGCCCGGTCATAGATGGGCAGCTTGTTCTTGAGTAGCCCGAAATTCCCAGCGTGCGTATCCCAGCCGTTATCGAAGATCTGTCCGAACTGGTCACCCACGAAAGGCGCAGCGACCGAAACCATCGTCACGCCCGCCTCGACGAGACGCCGGGCTCTTAGAAAATTCATCCCGTGATTACGCTTATCGAACCCTTCACCGTAACTCCGGCGGACCTCTTCCGATTCGCGGGTGACGTCCAGCGCGTCGCGAATGGCGGTGGTCGTCAACATGTCCAAGGCACGCTGCGTGTACGAGTTCGTCCCCGGGAGATTGCTCGGCAAGCGGTCCAGGTTCGTGACCAGACTACGACGATCGCCAAACCGGGCCTTGATCTCGGCGCTCAGCTCGAGGTCCTTCCCGACCTCACCGCCTAACGTCACGGGACGATGTGCCGCACCCAGGTAGGCCGGCTCTTCAGGATCATCGTACGATCCCAGCAGCTTGTGGCTCGACACACTGACATACGGCGGAATTGGCCCGTCGATACCGCGGAGCTTGCTGACCACGCTACCAAACGCCGGCCGCCGCACCGAACCAATCCGTCCCGAAGCTGCCGCAGGAATACCGGTCAGCAACTCGGTGGGATCATGATTGCCCTGCGTCCGAATCCCGCGAATGATCGAGAACTTATCGGCGATCTTCGCATGCCCCGGCAGCAGTTCACAGACATCCATCCCCGCCACATTCGTGCGGATCGGGTCGAACTCACCGCGATACTCGGCCGGAGCCAGCGGCTTGAGATCGTACATATCGATATGACTGGCACCACCGGGCAGGTAGACCATGATGACCGACCGCTGCCCCGACTGCCGCCGTCCCCCTGGCTGCAGCACCGGACTCTCCGCCCGAGCCTGCAACAGATCGGCCAGCGTCAGGCCCCCCAGGCACAGCGAACCAATGCTGAGACATTGTCGCCGAGTCAGTCCAGAGGTAGAACTTCCCGTCCGTGCCAGCAAGTCGAGCATCTTGAGCGATCCTCCGAGACAATCTCTTCAGTCCTGCGCAGGTCTGAAATCTATCGCAAATACTGTACAGCAAACGGGTTGCCCATTGCAAGCGCCGAATTCGACCCTCGGCGGCACGGGGCGAAATAATCACGCCGGACAACTTGGGTCAATTAGCGGGATGCCTTACGGATCACCACCTTACATCATATTGTCATATCTATCGGCGAGGTTTCGCGTTATCCATGATGGTTCATGGGAGGGCGAGGCTCCCGCCGAGCCTAATACGAGCTTTAGCTCGGCGTCCGCCGGAGGCCCGTCAACAACGCGGCCTCCGGCGGACGCCGACCTGCGGTCGCTTTAGGCTCGGCGGGGTACCCTCTGGGTCCCTCGCCCTCCCATCAACCTGGATCATGCGCTTTGAGAGCCGCCTCCAGCTCATCCCGCAACCGACCAACCAACTCGCCGGCAGGAAGCGCGCGCGCCTGAGGCGCCCCCTGCCCGGCCCACTGAGCCCCATAGCCAAACTCCCCGCGAACCTTAGCGGCAGCATGTAATGCTTTCGCCGCGTCATAGGCAACAGGATACGCAGGCACCGCGGCGACAGATGTCGATTCCCCCAGCGCGGTAAAGAGATTCGGCAACGAACGAGCCGGCCTCCCCGAGATCGCCGAAGTCACGCGCGTATGCTCCGCCGCCGGACTCTGCAGAGCGGCCCGATACCCCGGATCAGCGGCCGACTCGGGACAGAGAATGAACGCGGTCCCCAACTGAGCCGCACTGGCTCCTAGCAGCAGACTCGCCGCGATGCCAGCTCCATCCATGATCCCACCCGCCGCAATGACGGGCAGCGGCAGGCGACTCACTAGTAGACGCGTTAATGCCAACGTCCCCAGGCAATCATCTGCGACTTCCGGCTCAAACAGACCGCGATGTCCCCCCGCCTCATATCCTTGAGCAACAATCGCATCAATCCCCGCCTCATGAATCAACCGCCCCTCGGCCAGCGAGGTCGCGGTCGCCATTAAAAAAATCCCCGCCGCATTCAAAGCCGCAAGGCACTCCCCCAAGGGCAACCCAAAATGAAAACTCACCACAGCCGGCCGCTCCACCAGCAACATCGCCTGCATCTCGTCATCAGCCACGAAGCTGGTATAAATCTCCCGCAGGGACACAGGCGCCTGAGCCCCAAATCGCTCAAAGTGCGGCCGGAGCAATTTCAGCCAGTCCCCTTCCTTCTGCATATCCGCAGCCGCGGGCCGATGACAGAACACATTCACATTAAAAGGCCGATCGGTCAGCTCTCGCACCCGCCGGATCTGCTGCAGAGCCCCCTCAGCCTTCACATTCCCCACTCCAATCGAACCCAGCCCCCCCGCCTTCGACACAGCCGCCGCCATCTCGGGGGTAGAAATCCCGGCCATCGGAGCCTGAACAATCGGCAGTGAAATCTGAAGTCGCTCCAGCAGCAGATTCATAGTGCCATCCCGAAAACCCGAGCGTCATAAAGTAGCAGAACCCACCCAAAGTTCTGGCCGCAGCTAGCTCGCCGCTATTATAACCCAAAAGAGGGGTCGGGCGTTCAAACTTCAAAATTGGCCAACCAGTCGACGCTCGTGTACAATCCGACTCACCGGCCAATTTTGAAATTTGAAGGCTCGACCCCAAACTGAGAACCTTGGCAAACAGTCATGCCCCGCGCCAACAGAATCGACATCGCCAACGGCCTCCATCACGTAACCCAAAGAGGCCTCGAGCAGCGCAACATCGTCCTCAACGACGACGACCGCAGCCACTGGTGGCGTCTCTTCACCGAAGTCGCCCTCCGTTGCCGCTGGCGAATCTTCGCCGTAGCCCTCCTCGACAACCACTACCACATCTACCTGAGAACCCCCGACCCCAATCTCTCCGCAGGCCTGCGAGACCTCAACGGAGGCTACGCCGCAGCCTTCAACCAACGTCACGAAAGAGTCGGCCCTCTCTACCAAGGCCGCTTCAAATCAGTCCTCGTCGAGAACGATTCGCACTCCTGGGAACTCAGCCGCTACGTACATCTCAATCCGTACCGAGCAGGCCTCACCCCAGACCCATTCCAATACAAGTGGAGCAGCTATCACTTCTATCTCGACAGCAGAAAAAAACCAGACTGGCTCGATTCAAGAACAGTCCTCGCCGAATTCGCCGGCAGCGAAGCCGCAGCAAGGGTCGCCTACAAGCGTTTCGTCGAAGCCGGCATGCACACACCACCCACAAACCCTCTGCTCCCCGCAGAAGAAACCGGAATCCTGGGCACCCCCGAATTCATCAGCCACTGCCAAGCCTGGCTAACTCCGCTCACCACGACCGACCCCACCCTGGACGACATCCTGCAAACCGTCTGCACCGAGTTCGCCACAACCCTCCCAGACCTCACCCGCCGAGGCCAGCACAACCACACAGCCCGCGACGCAGCAATCTTATTAGCGAGAGAGTTCCTCACCGAGTCACTAGAAACCCTCGCGACAACCTTCGGCGGAGTCTCCCGCAGTTCCATCACCGAAACCGCCAAACGAGCCAGAGCCCGAGAACAAACCGACCCCACCTTCCGCGCGCAATTAGCAACCCTCCGCAACAAGCACCGCCAACCCTAATCCCCGCCAGGGGGTCGGGCGTTCAAACTTCAAAATTGGCCGGCCAACCAACTCCCATCCGCAGTTCGAGCCCCGGGCCAATTTTGAAATTTGAAGGCTCGACCCCAGACTGAGAACCTCTGCAAACAGTCATGCCCCGCACCAACACAATCGCCAAAAGCGTCCACCACGTAACCCGAAGAGTTCGCGACGCAGCAATCCTGCTGGCCCGAGAGTTCCTCACCCAATCGCCAGAGAATCAAGCCAGAAAATTCGGCGGAGTCGCCCGCAGTTCCATCACCGAAACCGCCAAACGAGCCAGAGCCCAAGATCAAACCGACGTCACCTTCCGCACGTACTTAGCAACCCTCCGCAACTAGTGCCGTCAAACCTAACAGAGAGAGGGGTCGGGCGTTCAAACTTCAAAATTGGCCCCCCAAACAAACTCTTGCGTACAATCCAACTCCCCGGCCAATTTTGAAATTTGAAGGCTCGACCCCAGATTCGTTGCTCGGCGGTGCCAAGCTTGCAAAGGGACAGAAAGATTATTTGAAAATTCACTTCCGCCCTCACTTGCCAAATAGGAACTCGATGTTAGCATAATCATCAGTCAGGAACCGATGTCACTCATTGTGAGTACCATCGCACTCCTAACAGTCCTTCTACGCGTTTGACACGCACAGGAGCTAATGATGAAGTCCTCTTCCGTTCTCACCACATTTCCTTCCACGTCCCGCCACCGCTTCCGCATTCAGCGAGCGTGTAAAGCCTTGGACGATGGCAAATACCGGAAATGGATTCTTGTAGTTCGTGCTTCGGACCTTCCGTTGCGTCTCCCGTTGGACGCAAATGCTCGGATGCCTAACATTTTGAAGAATCCCACATGTGCTGAAATGCGGGAAACTTTGCTTTGCCATCCTGAACTATTTCAGATCCTAAACGGCGGTACAATCTGCACAGGTAGCGCGGCAGAAATCACCGAAGTAGGGGGCGAAAAGTTTGTTGAGTTGGCATTCAATCCTGAGGCCGCGCAAGGGATTGTGAATGGTGGCCACACCTACGCCACGCTGCTGCACTTCCTGCAAGGAGACACGTCATTTGCCGGGGGAAATGATCTTAAGGAAGTTCTCGTTCAAGATGCAAAAAAGGGCAACGCTCGGCTTTTTGAGTTTATTAATGATGAAGCTAGATTGAACGAGCGGATTGCAATCGCGCGGGAACAAGCTCACGTTCAACTCGAATTTGTGATGCCTGTGAACGACTCGGAAGAGCTCGAAATAATTGCTCGCGCTCGGAATCTATCTCAGAGCGTAGAAGCAACTGCCCTTGCAAATCTCGCTGGGCGATTCGATTTAATGAAGGAAGTATTGCGAGGTTCCTCACCTGCATTGAAAGCACTTGAAGCGAGAGTTGTCTGGAAGACAAACCAAGAGGTCAGTGAAGATGGAACCGCCGTTGCGGCAAAAATGCTGATCAATTTACTTGCGATGATGGATATTCGTAAATATCCGATTGATAAACGCCCTGCAAATGCAGTGTACGGCCATGCGAGTGTTGTCATTCGTGAATTTGCCGAGGCCGAAGAATCCGAAAAGGAATTCCAAGATTCACTAACTCGCCTCCTGCCGAAGTTCATCGAATTATATGATGAGATTTATCGAAGTTTACCGGGGACTGATCCGAATTTTCCATGGGATGGCAAGTTCGATCGCGACCCTAGTAAGAGGAAACGTAAGACCGCGGCGATAACTCCATTTTTAGGACAACACTGTGAATCGCGAGTTGTGGATGCCTTTGTATGGCCAATCTACGCTGCGTTTCGAGCGTTGCTGCGTGAAGATCCCAAATCGAAGTCGGTGGAATTTGAATCAGATCCCTGCGAAATGTTTCATGAATTAAAGGGGCCATTAGCGGCACGCACTATGTCCTATCATGGAGACAAGAATGGTGTGCAGCATATTGGAAAAGATAAAGAGATTTGGTTACGACTTGATGGTGAGGTTGCAAACGAGTTGAGGATGCGAGAACGACTTGGACGCAAGTAAGGGTTTGGAGACCTAGCTCCTGCCGCACGCCAAATGCGTGCGGCAGGAGCATTAAATGATAACGATTGGTGGAGCGGAATTTGCCGCAACGCTTACCGTAATTAGCGTCGTCGGAGTGCCATCGCATCATTGATAGCTGACCCATTTTTTCAACGGTAGGTTAAACGGCCGTGGCAGCAACACAACATCCAGTCTTTACTCCGCCTCCAAATACGAGCACCAAAATTTGGCGTTACATGGACTTCACCAAGTTCGTATCCATGTTGGAGAACGAAGGGCTGTTCTTCTCCAGGGCGGACAAATTAGGTGATCCGTTCGAAGCCTCCCTGCCAAAACACGACGCGCAACTCCGGATCCAGTATGACAAATTCCACACCGATGGCGAATTCCAAGTTCGGCTGTTCCGAGCGCTACGAAAATGGACTACTGTCAGTTGTTGGCATATGAACGAACAGGAGTCTGCTGCCATGTGGCGGCTGTACGCTAAGAGCGACGAAGCAATCGTGATTTGCTCCACCTATCAGAAACTGTTTGACTCTGTGAAAAGCAACGTCAGTGTAGGGATGGTGAACTACATCGACTATTCAACTGAGCAATTACCGAAAGATCATGCAAATGTGCTCGTGCCATTCGTCAATAAACGGCTTTCGTTCAAGCACGAAATGGAGCTACGGGCAGTCATCTATCGAATGCCACCAACCAGGCCTTTAATTGGTGAGGCTCCGAGCTGGTATCCCGGCCAGATGTTCGACGACAAAGGTGTTGAGGTGATTTACGATCTCGACATTGAGCCAACAACTTATGGAGAGTGGCAAAAATTAGATTTGGGAGCACTCATTGAAGAGATTCGCATCGCGCCGGGTGCACCGTCATGGCTTCTCCCCTTAGTTACTCAAGTCGCTCGCCGTTACGGTCTAGACAAACCAGTTCGTCAATCACAGTTGGATGATGACCCACTGTTGTAAAGTTCCTGGGACGCGATCAGTCTCGCCTCAGTTTGGGGCACTTCTTCTCTACATTCGATATGTGGCAGGATTAAGGCAACGTTCTCAGTTTGGGGTCGGGCGTTCAAATTTCACAATTGGCCGGGGCGTTGACTTTGAATTGATGGTCGGACTGCTGGCCAATTCTGAAATTTGAACACCCGACCCCTCTGGAGGCTGCCCTGGATTCTGTCAGGTGGGGGTTTCGAAGATGTTTGCGGGCCAGAGGAAGTAGGGGCCGAAGCGGGATTTGGGGCGGTGCTCGCCGCCGTTTTTGGCTCCCTCGGTGGTGAGGTGATGCTGGCCGTTCTTGAGTTCTAAGAGCCCGTGTTTGACCATATGTTGCAATAGGTCGTTCGTTGAGACGCCTAACTTTTTGGCCAGTTTCGAGGTACTCAGCTTGCCGTCTGATTCGGTTTCCTGGCGCGGTTGCGGGGCTGCTGATTTCGTCTGGCGGCGGGGCGAGAATCTTGGTTCTTTGCTGATGCGGATGATTCGCTTCGCCTCGGCTCGTGTGTCGCGATACAGATCGGGATCGTCGACCTTCGAGATCAGGACTCCCATCTCGTTGTTGTTGATCTGACTGAACTCGTACAGGTTCAGGCTGGTGATGATGCATTCCTGCTCGCTGAGGTAGCATTTCGCGTGCAGATTCTGGCAGTACTTGACCTTCACCGAACCCAGGTCTTTTAACCATCCGATTTCGTTCGGCTGATGTTTCTTGCCGTACACGATCCAGATTTCCAGCTGCTGCCGGTTCTTGTCCTCGAGCAGTTCCCGCATCCGCTCATTCACCTTGAGGTACGGGCTGATCAAGACCACGTACTTCTGGGCTTTCTTGATCAGCTCTTCGAGAAAGTAGCTGGTGGCGCTGGTGGTCAGAAACCTGGCCATGCTGGCTCCAGGGGATGAGATTGATTTCGGTTGCCGCTTCGTCCGTTGCTCGGTCATTCGTCGTCGTCAGGTAACAGATCTACCAGATGGACGAGTGTAAATAAAGGGTGGGAATCGGCGTGTGTCGTCGGCCACGCGCGAACGGGTGTGGGCTGGATGAAAAGAGCGCGTGCGTCGTGGATTCGATTGCACATTCGCATTTCAGCCCGGAGGGCTCGACGTTGGTAGCCAGAGGCGGAAGCCTCTGGAGCAGACGGAGTGATTATCGATGCACCCCGGAGGGGTCGCCGAATATCGCCGGTCCCTCCGGGGCGGATCCGCGTGTTGGAACCTGAAATCCAGAGGCTCCCGCCTCTGGCTACCTACGTCGAGCCCTCCGGGCTGAAATACACAATTTTGAAACCTGCGATGGAGCCATTTGCGTGAATTGGAGTCGCTTGGGTGAGGCAACGTTCTCAGTTTGGGGTCGGGCGTTCAAATTTCACAATTGGCCGGGGCGCTGATTTTGAATTGACGGTCGGACTGCGGGCCAATTCTGAAATTTGAACACCCGACCCCGGATTCTTTCGTCGCCACTTCAATTGGGGGATCCTGATGCCTCTTCGTATGATCGAGAGAGGTCTGTCACGAAAGGTTATTGCAGGGGTGCTCGGGGTCGCTGGAGTCTGGCTGGCTGGGCGATTTTCGTTGCGGGATGGTGATACGCCGGAGCTTCAGCGAGTTCGGTGGGACTCGACTGGTTTCGGTGACGGGATGACTTGGATCGGCTGAATTGCGCGGCGAGTTCGGGGGCGCACATCGTGCGCCTGCGGCGAGAGAGTTGAGGGGAGTGGGTAGAGAGTAGACTCAAGACAGAACGACGAAATCGAAGGGGTCAAAGAAGTCGAAGAAGTTGGTGGTGAATGCTGTGAGCGGACTGGCGCTAGCCACCGGTTCGGCTGCGGCGTTGATACACAGAACCGGTGGCTAGCGCCAATCCGCTCACACGGTCAGTCCCAGTTTGTGCCTGTCGGTGGGATCTTAGAGCAGTTCCAGAATCTCTGTAGCGGAATCTCGTGAGAGTTCCGCGATAGTCTCCAGACTTTGGGGGCGGAACTCTTACGAGATTCCGCTACACCAATCTTGGAAACGCTCTAGATGTGAACAACAGAACAAAGAAGTCAAAGAAGAACAGAATCGGCGACACGAGATCAAGGGTGCGAAGATTTCAAAGATGGCGCGAGAATTTTTGTGCCTGTAGGATGGCCGCCCCGGCCGTCGCATTTCTTGAACGCTCGAGTTTGGACACCCCGGCCGAAGAAGAAGACGGCCGAGGCGGCCATCCTACGGGGGCTCGGGCTTCAGAAAGACCGCGTCTTTCCCTGAAGATTTTAAAGATGGCGCGAGAATTCGATACGTCGGATGAACGATGGCATGACTGGAACGCGGCTGCTGGCGGGGGCTCGATGGGGCGTGGCGAATCAAAGAATTCAAAGAAGTCGAAGAGTTCAAAGAAATCAGCTCCGTGGTGAGAGGGTGACCGAACGGATCCGATTGGCGGGGTGGGCGGTCGATTGGGAATTGGGGCGAGATGAGATTCGTGCTCCTCGAAGCAAAGATTTCGAAGATGGCGCGTCTGTAATAGGTGTAATTCAGAATTATCTCACGCAAAGGCGCCAAGGCGCAAAGTTAGGAAGTGGGGGGTGAATGGTTCGTGAGACTCTTTGCGCCTTGGCGCCTTTGCGTGAGATATCTCTTCGTATGCGTCACTGGCTGGCGAACTTGGGGGCAAAGATTTCGAAGATGGCGCGGCGTTTCGTTCTCTGTGGTGTCCGAATTAGTCGCTTAGAGGGCGACGTTTTTGGGAGAAGGTGGGCCGTGCGCTGCGCGAAGTTCGCGAGGGTTCGGGGTTTGCCGGGCCGGTTGTTACTTACGGGCTCGGACGGGTCTGGAGACCCATCCCACTTTGACGGGCCTGGAGACCCGTACCACGACAGACTGAGAGAAAACTGAAATAGCGGAGAGAGGACTCGAACCTCCGACCCGCGGCTTATGAATCCGCTGCTCTAACCAACTGAGCTACTCCGCCAAGTTCGGGACGAGGGTTGCTCGCTCCGAGATCGGCATTATATCGATTCGACGCGTGCGGGAAAGGTTCGCGATAGATTTTCATCCCGGCATCTCAGATTCCCCGACCGGGGGCTCGGGAATAATCGTAACGGATGGGGCGGCAAGCACTTATCGCCTGGAGATTTGAGCTGGACGGTTTGACATCGATTCGGGGCGTGTTATATTCTTCAGATGCGCGACCTTGTGGTCTTGTGCAGAGCCGCAGGCAATCCCCTTGCCGAGACTGTTGCCGATACTGGGGGCAGACATGGTCACCACTACCTCTTATTACAAACGGTTCCGGATGGAGATCGATCTCCGGGACGTCAGTCTGCCCGCTCCGCTGCTGCCCGAGGGCTATCATTGGGAGGCTTGGTCTCCCCAGGTGCTGGAACGTCATGCTTGGGCGAAGTGGGAAAGTTTTCGCTCGGAAATTGACTCGCACGTGTTTGAATGCCTGGGCGATTACATCGGCTGCCTGCGGTTGATGCAGGAGATTTATAACCGCGATACGTTCCTGGCGAACGCGACGTGGTTGATCAGCCAGGATGCTCCGCGAGGGAAGCAGTCGGCGGATTGTGCCACCATTCAGGGGTTGGCTCAGGCCGGGGCGCTGGGGTCGATCCAGAATGTCGGCGTCGTGCCGGCTCACCGCGGACACGGATTGGGGCGGGCACTCGTGCTGAAGTCGTTAGAAGGCTTTCGGCTGGCGGGGATGACTCGGGTTTATCTCGAAGTGACTGCTCAGAATAAGCCGGCCGTGGACCTTTATCGGTCGTTGGGGTTCAAGGTGACCCGGACGGTTTACAAGGCGGTGGAGCAGGAATTGACGGCGTATTGAGAGCTAATCGCGGTTGCGGTTGATGGGAGGGCGAGGCTCCCGCCGAGCCTAAAGCGACCGCCAGGTCGGAGTCCGCCGGAGGCCGCGTTGTTTGAGGCCTCCGGCGGTCGCCGAGCTAAAGCTCTTGTTAGGCTCGGCGGGAGCCTCGCCCTCCCATTTACCTCGCCCTGACGAAGCGCGATCATAGCTGGAGATACTCGAAGAATGCCCCACAATCCCGAACCGCTGCTTCCGCATCGAGATCACCCGGCTCATGGAATTCGGCTCTTTGATGGTAACCCCACCGTCATCTTCGATACGGTCTGTACGAAGGATCGCAAACCATGGCTGGCGAACGAGGCCATCCACACCATTTTGAAAGAAGTCTGGCTGGAGGCCGACGCTTGGTTGATGGGCAAGTATGTGGTCATGCCAGACCACATTCACTACTTCGCGTGGCACACAGAATCACTCATCGAGTATGCGAAGTGGGTCCAGTATTGGAAGTCACAATTTACCAAAGAGTACAAGCAAGTTGATTGCCGTTGGCAAACGGACGATTGGGATACGCGGATGCGTTCCATCCAACAATATGAAGAAAAGTGGTTGTATGTGAGATTTAACCCCGTGCGCCATCAACTCGTATCGCAACCTGAGGATTGGCCTTATCAGGGTGAAATTCACAAGTTGACATGGCAATAGGCGGGAGGGCGAGATTGATGGGAGGGCGAGGCTCCTGCCGAGCCTATGGCGAGCTTTAGCTCGGTGGCCGCCGGATGCATTACAACAACCGGCCTCCGGCGGACTCCGACCTGGCGGTCGCTTTAGGCTCGGCGGGAGCCTCGCCCTCCCATTGGCGGCTCGCCTTCGCGTTGACGGAATCTACACGAGTTCGACCTTCCGCTCGCCGGCGGTGACTTGGCCGATGATCCAGCTGGTGAGGTTCTCTTTGGTGAGGTGCGCTTGGACTTGAGCGGCGGCTTCGGGGGCGACGACCAAGATGAAGCCCAGGCCCATGTTGAAGACGTTGAACATTTCTTGCTGTTCGATATCGGCGAGCGATTTCAGCCAGGCGAAGATCGGGTGCGGTTGCCAGCTTTGGCGGTCGATCGTCACGCGGCAGTTTTCGGGGATGACTCGGACGAGGTTGTCGGCGATGCCGCCTCCCGTGATGTGTGCGAGGCCGTGGATCGGGGAGTCGCCCTCGAACTGCTGGAGCAGGCTGACGACTGGTTTGGTGTAGATTTTGGTCGGTTCGAGGAGAGCTTGACCGACTGTGCGGTTGAGTTCGGGGATGTGGGTGTTGACTTCCAGCTTGGCGATCTCGAAGACGGCTTTGCGGACGAGGCTGTAGCCGTTGGAGTGGAAGCCGGAGGAGGCGATGCCGATCACCGTGTCGCCGGGGCGGATTTTCTGACCGTCGATGATTTGGGACTTTTCGACCACGCCGACACAGAAGCCGGCGAGGTCGAAGTCGCCGGGGGCATAGAGGTCGGGCATGATGGCCGTTTCGCCACCCATGAGGGCGGCTCCGGCCTGGACGCAGCCTTCGCTGACGCCCTTGACGATCGCCGTGATCAGCTCGGGATCGTCCTTGGGCATCGCGATGTAGTCGAGGAAGAAGAGGGGTTCGGCTCCGAGGCAGAGGACGTCGTTGACCGACATGGCAACGAGGTCGATGCCGACGGTGTCGCAGACGCCTAACTTGATGGCTACCTTGAGTTTCGTGCCGACTCCGTCGGTGCCGGAGACGAGGACGGGCTCTTTGTAATTGCGTTTGAATTCGGAGGAATTGTCGAGGCGGAAGAGGCCGGCGAAGCCGCCGGGGAGGTCCATGACGCGGGGGGTGTGGGTCCGCTTCATGATCGCGGGGAGGCGCGACATGGCCTGTTCGTAGAGTTCTAGATCCAGCCCCGCTGACTTATACGTGACGCTCATGCTGCATTGGCCTTGTTCGATGATGTTTCCTGCGGTCGCCTATGGTACGCCAACCGCGCCCGTATTGCAGCAGAGTCGAGGGCTGGAGGCAAGGACTCGCGGGCGATTCGAGGGATCGTCATGGCGGTTGATGGGAGGGCGAGGCTCCCGCCGAGCCTAAAGCGACCGCAGGTCGGCGTCCGCCGGAGGCCGCATTGTGGGATGCCTCCGGCGGACTCCGAGCTAAAGCTCGCTTTCGGCTCGGCGGGAGCCTCGCCCTCCCATCAACCAAACATGGAAACGACGCAGCCCGATTGCTGCGGGGCAATCGGGCTGCGTTCTCTCCGGGTCGACAAGCGGGTGGTCGGCGGGTGATCCGCGGTGCGGGTCAGCGGCCGACGTAGATATTGGCGTGTTCGGTGTCGGTTTCTTTGGCGACCAGGCCACCTAAGCGGCCTTCGCGATAGACGCGGGACATGAAGTGATCTAGGCGGGGCTCGGCACTCCATTCCTTCTGGACGCGGCCCCAGTTGAGTTGGACGTCGAGCTTGGTGCCGGACTGGGCTCGGGTTTGAGCCTGGAAGAAACCGTTGCCCTGCAGGTCGGTGAGCAGAAGGTCGAGTTGTTGCTTGGGAATGTCGAGGACCCAGATTTCGTCGTCGCGGCTGGGGGATTTTTCCTTGGTGGGAGAGGCCCCGCTGGCGGTTTCAGTCCCGTCGCCCCAACCGAGCCAGCGGCGGGCTTGAGCGATCGTGGAGGGGGAATCGTGGCGTGGTTCGGCAGAGAGTCTCAATGTGGCCCGGGCGGTGTCGGCCGCGCCATCGGGATGAGGGTATTGGATCGAGAGAGTCGCTTCAGCCCATTCGGGGGCGGGATGCGGGGTCTCGGGTTCGGCGTCGAAGGCAACTGGTTTGACTTCGGAATTGGTGAGCGGGAGGGGGCGTTGAGCTCCGTCCAGATCGTAGACGATGTTGGCTCGTTCGTACTGAGGAGTGCCCGATTTGCTGGCGGAGAGCGAGCTGGCTCCGCGGCAGCCGATCATCACGCTGGCCACGATCAGAACGACTCCGCCGATCCTCGCGAGGCGAGGCTGTCTGGCGGTCGGCGTTCTCTGGACCAGTGTCGTCACAGATACTCTTCCCGGACGGGATGGAAGAAGTCGAGGGCCCTCACGAGACAATCCAAGGCATTGACCTTGTGGACCATTCCCCCCGGAATGATGTCCATGTCCCCCGGCCCCAACAGCTTCTCCTCACCCCCAACAATGAATCGAGCCTGCCCTCCAAGACCATGCCCACCTACTCATGCGGGTGGGAGTGGTCTTGCACAATCGCCCCCGGTTGGAATTCCACGAGGCTCATCAGCATGGGCTTCCCGGCGGTGAAAATGTCAACACCCGGAAAGATGGCATGCTGGCTGCAGGCAGATTTATCGACAAAGTAGGCACGCTTTCTGGATGATCCTCGCGGGTAAAGTGGAGAATTGTGAAGAGAAGCACACACGATGACGGGAGTCGGCGCCATGCCAATTGGGAGGGAGCTTACGGTGATTTCATCTTCAGTCGTTTATGTCCCGTCTGTCCTTTTTGTCCCTTGTTTTTCAGGGGAAAAGGACTGAAGGGACGGAAAGGACCTAAAGGACTTAAGTAATTTGTGCGGCCTTAGCCTTGCCAATCCAATCCCAGCATGAGTGAGTTCAGCCCGCTGCCAATGCCTAGCAAGGCGACCTTATCCTTTGGTTGCAGATGGCCTTGTTCGATGCCCATGGCCATCGTCATCGGAAGAGCGGCAGCACCCGTATTGCCCAGGAATTCGACGGTGGCGAAGTCCATCTTGGGATTCAAACCCAGGCTCTCATAAAGCAGCTTGCGGTGGGCTCGGCCTACCTGATGCGTGAAAGCTTTGGTGACATCGGCATTGGTCCAGTTGAGGTTCTGCCGCGCCAGGACCCAAGTAGATTCGGCCAGTTCGATGCCGGCATGCAGCAGAGCTTCGGAGTCGGTTTGCATCCGCGGGCGATCGTCGCCGTGGGTGGAAGTGTCGGAGTCTCCGGCACAGAGCTTGTGGCTGGAGGTGTCGGCTTGAAAGGCGCCTCCCAGCAGGCGATTTCCACGGCGGCTGAGGCGACGGTCGCAGAGGACGATCGCTGCGGAACCACAGCCGATGGTCAAGGAGGCGAACGCCAGCTTCACGTCCTGTCGAGTCAGATTCGGCGTGTTGAGGAGCGAGTCGATGGTCCCTTCAACCAGGCCGCGGCCGTCCTCGGTGCCGACGATCATTCCGGCGGAGACTTGTCCCAGTTCGATCATATTGGCGAGGAGTAACATGCCGTTGAGCAAACCCAGGCAGGCGTTGCTGACATCCAGCACAAGGGCATCGTTGGGCAGCCCGACCGCGTGATGGACTCCGCTAGCGGTGGCGGGTTCCAATTGATCGCGGCAGACAGAACCGTGGACCAGGCAGCCGACGTGTTCGCGGGCGATTCCGGAGGCGGCGATGGCTTTCTCGGCGGTGATGGCACTGACTTGGCCGGGGCGCGTACCAAGGTCCCAGAAGCGGCGTTCCTTGATGCCGGTCATCAACTCCAGACGACCTTCCGGCAGCCGCAGCTTCTGGTAGACGGGGGCCAGTTGAGTTTCGATGTTTTCGGACGTGACGATGTGCGGAGGCAGCGTGTAGCTGACTGCTTCAACGCACACATGCTGGTACCTCATAAGCCGCCGTGTTGGTAGATTTTACAAATGTCTAGAGCCCGGGAACGAAACGACCCGGCCTGAAAACAGGTCGGGTCACTTAGATTACTGGTTGGGCTGCAGGGATGCCACTCCACGCCGGCAACGTCATCCCGTATAATAGGGCGTGAATCCTCGAGCTCACCCTCTTCGAGCTCGTGCTCCTGCGGCGGAAGTCTTACGACGCTCCGCTATCGCTATTTGGCAATTTCCACTTTGGCTTTCGGAACAACGAGGTGTTCCAGCAAGGCCGAGACTTCGCTGAGTTCGGTTGCCGAGTTGGGGTAAGGATTGCTGAATTTATCGCGGAAGGAAAGCTTGCGGGCACTGCGGACAAACCGCAGGCCTTCCACGAGAAGTTCGCGTTGCGCGTCGGTAATTTCGAGTTTCACTGTCGCATCCATGAGAGAACACCTGCGAGGGAACACCTGCCAAATTAGGAAGAATTCTCGGCCCAAGTGGGAATCCGACCGCTCCCGGTTCGATTTTCCACTTCGCGCCCGTCTGGCGCATCTGGTTTGGACAGCCAGAGCCAATCGCTGTCCAACGGATCCTTCCCTCAGATCATCGAGCCGCACCGCCGTGTAATTTTGCAAACTCCGTACCGCTCGTCAGTCTCTCGGTGAAAGTTACGACTGACACCATCCGGGAAACCGTCACAGTACACACGTCCGGCACGAACCGACTTGGCAACATCCCTGTCTTGCCATGCTCACGCGAAATAGCTTATCAAGTTCGAAGCCGAGAAACCAAGTAAACGGCCATTCTCTGCCGACCCGTATCGTGGGACGGGTCTCCAGGCCCGTCCGTCCCTGTCGTTTGCGCAATCAGAAGGGTGTGAGAGTATGAGTGTGTGAGAGTAACGGAGTATTACAGTAGTTCAAAGAGACGTGATTGCTGCCCTCACACCCCGATACACTGGTACCCTCACACTCTCCAGTCTCCAGTCTCTCCAACCATTGGTTCTCATCGCTGGACTGACGGGCCTGGAGACCCGTCCCACTTATCCTTTTGTGGCTCGCAACGTGCCATTCTTGTAGGCGGCCGCGATCGCCTGCGGCACTTCCGCTTCTGCCAGCACGACTTGCGCCCGGTTTTCGGCTGTCCGAGCCTTCATTTCCTGCTCTGTCGCGACAGCTTGGGCTCGCCGCTCTTCTGCCTTGGCACGAGCCACCCGCATGTCGGCTTCAGCTTGATCGGCCTGCAGCCGGGCACCGACGTTGGTTCCGACGTCGATATCCGCGATGTCAATCGACACGATTTCGAACGCTGTCTGCGAATCGAGGCTCTTCGCGAGCACCGTCTTCGCAATCAGCATCGGGTTGGCGAGAACCTCTTTATGGGTATTCGAAGAACCGATCGCCGAGACGATGCCTTCACCCACGCGGGCAATGACGGTCTCTTCGGTCGCTCCGCCGATCAACTGAGCCAGATTCGTCCGCACGGTCACGCGAGCTTTGGCCTTCAACTGAATGCCGTCTTTTGCGACGCCGTCCAGAGTCGTGCGGCCCGTCAGCTTGGGATTCGGGCAATCGATGACCTTGGGATCCACGCTGGTTTGCACGGCTTCCAGTACATTACGACCGGCGAGATCGATTGCAGAGGCCGTTTCCCAGTCCAATTCGATATTGGCGCGGTGAGCGACGATCAGCGACTGGATGACGCGGCGGACATTGCCGCCCGCCAGATAGTGAGCTTCCAGAGCCTGCGTCGAAATCCCCCGCAAACCAGCCTGCACGGCCATGATCTTGCAGTCGACGATCATCCGCGGATTCACTTTCCGCAGAGACATCAGAATCAAGTTCAACAGGCCCACGCGAGCTCGCGAGAAGAAGGCTCGCACCCAGATATCAAAATACTTGGCGATCACAATCAAGACCGCCAACAGCATGATCACGGCGACGCCAACGCCACCGAAAATCAACCACCTCGTCATCTGATCCATGAGCCCGAGCTCCCTCATATGTTGATCGCGAACCTGCGGATTGCGGAAAGAGTCCAGCCGCGGCGGGCAACGTCGAAGCAGGCGCCTCGCACTTCGCCCGCACACGTGGCAGCGACTCTCCCTTACTGTACGCAACCAGCGCCCAGATTTCAACTTCCGGCATCGTCGATCAGGAATCCTGCTCCCCGAGGGATTCCGCGATCTCTGCGGGTGATTCGCTGCCATTCACGGGCCAAGCTCTGCATTCGGGCAGATTTCGAAACCAGGTATGCTGCCGTTTCGCAAATTGCCGAGTCCGAATTTGCAGCGTTTCCACCGTGGCCGGCAGGGTTAGAGTTCCTTCGAAATGATCGAGGACTTCCTTGTAGCCCAGCGCCTGCCTCGCCGAACGTCCCAGCCCTTGAGGCAACTCCAGCAATCGTCGGACTTCATCCACCAGACCTGCGGCGAACATCGCTTCGACCCGCCGATTGATGCGCTCGTGCAGCCACTCGCGTGGTGGTTCCAGCCAATATACGTGGATTGGGCGTTGATCGGCCGGCAAGGTTGCTTCTTGCTGCAGGCGCGACAGCGGTTCTCCGGTGAGTTGGAAAACTTCCAGAGCGCGAATAATCCGGCGTTGATCATTGGGATGCAACCAAGCTGCGGACTCGGGGTCGACTGTCTGCAATTGACGATGTAACGCTCCCGCCCCTTGAGATTTCTCTACCTCTTCCAACTCGCGCCGAATTGCCCAGTCTGCCGAGGGACCTTCAAATAGACCTCGCAGAAGGCCTCTCAAATAGAGCCCTGTCCCGCCGACAAACAGTGGAATACGGCCTCGCGAGATGATCCCTTCGCAAGCCACCGTCGCCGCCCGCAGATAGTCCGCCAGCGAATATTCCTCGTGCGGATCGATGACATCCAGCAGATGATGCGGGACTCGCGACTGGTCCGCCAGTGAGGGTTTGGCGGTCCCGATATCCATGCCGCGGTAGACGGTCATCGAATCTAAAGCGACGATTTCCGCATTCAGCCGCTCTGCGAGCTCGAGCCCGACGGCCGATTTCCCAACGGCCGTCGGTCCAGCGAGAATCCAGCAGCGCTGCAGTAGTTCCAAAGGAAGGTGCATGGGAGTCGTTGACCACAATCCAAATCTGTCACCTGCCGCGGACGTTTCCAAACATCTCAATATGCAATCTGGAGCTGTACCGGAACCCGTGCGTCTCCGCGGTTTCGATGAGCCACCCGGATTTCGCGATGATCTCTGCGTTCGTCCGAGCCTGCGGCATCACCCAGACGGAATCTCGCGGCAAAGGGGGCGGGGCGTCCAGGAACTCTTCTAACTCCGTAATGTCTGCCGGTTGGTCAATGACAAACTTCAATTGTGCGGGGTACTCGGCGATCAACCGGTGGAGGACCGGGCGCTTGCAACGCTGGCTGGCATGGCGGGCGGCCCAGCGTGCGGATCGCTCCACAGGCGGCTGCGAGTTGCTCAATTTGGGGCTGATTGACATCAAATCGGCCGCGACCGGACGGTAGACGGTCCCCGCGGTTTCGATCGTGATGATGCGTCCCGCGGCCTGCAATTCATGGGTCAGTGGGACGAGATTTGGCTGTAAGAGCGGTTCGCCACCCGTAATCACGACGTGCTGGCAGTCGTCCGCGAGCAGTTCCTCGAGCACGTCCTTCCACGGACGCTGGTGGCCCTCAGGTTCCCATGACGTATAGGGCGTATCGCAAAACCAGCAGCGCAGGTTGCAGCCCGTCGTTCGCAGGAAGAGCGACGTCGTCCCCGCAAACAGTCCTTCTCCTTGAAGGGATCGAAATATCTCCGCCACCCGCAACATCGGCTTGTTTTCGTCTTTCAGTGTTCGATTCGGCAAACCCTAGTTATAGCAGCCACAGGGACGCACGGGAAACGGGAGACCTGTTAGATTTCGTACCGGTGAGTATTGATCGGTCCCACATTTCGCTACATTGTTGCAGCCGAATCCGTGGGACGGGTCTCCAGGCCCGTCCGTCCCGCTGTGAATTCGGTGCCTTAATCAATGGTTGGTAAGATATGAGAGTGTGAGGGTAAGAGGGTTGATGATCGGCAACAATTACATTCCGCTTGCAGTCCTACTCCGTTACTCTCACACACTCATACTCTCCAACTGATACTCCCCAGCCGTCTCGCTTGAGCAAACATCAGTGACGGACGGGCCTGGAGACCCGTCCCACGATACCGCGGTTGACTTCACGTTTAGATCGAAGAATCATGGAATTTGACATTCTTATTCAAAACGGAACCGTCATTGACGGCACCGGCAAACCGGGTCAACTGGCAGATGTCGGCATCGCGGACGATCGGATCGCAGCGGTCGGCACTCTAGCGGGTGCCCAAGCCGGCCGGGTGATTGACGCCAAGGGCAAGGTCGTCGCCCCCGGCTTCGTTGATGTCCATAACCATTCGGATGGCTGGCTGCTGAAGCGACCTCATCTGACACCGAAAACCACGCAGGGGTTCACCACCGAAGTCCTGATGGCAGACGGGATTTCGTATGCTCCGGTCAAGCCGCAGAATGTCCAGGAATGGATCTATTACCTGCGATCTCTCAATGCCCTCCGCAGCGACGAGTACCTCGGCTGGGAGAGCATCGACGAGTATATGCAGCTCATACACGAGCACAACGCTCAGAACTGCATCGCTCACATCGCCTACGCCAACGTCCGAGTCAACGCGTGCGGATGGGGCCGCGGTGTTCCCGATGACTATCAAATGCGAGAGATGCGCAAAGCCATTCGCAAAGGGATGGACGAGGGGGCCGTTGGCCTATCGACCGGACTGGATTACATCGCCGAATTCTTTTCCTCGACCGAAGAATTGATCGAAGCCGCCGCCGCGATGGCCGAGCACCAGGGCCTTTATGTGACTCATATCCGCTACAAGAAGGGCAACATGGTGGCCCTGAAGGAAGCGGTGGAGATCTGCAAGCGAGCGAACGTACCGCTGCATGTGTCCCACCTCAAGGGCAACACCAAAGCGGAAGGGGAAGCGATTCTCGAATACATCGATAAGGTCGCCCGCCACGAGGTCGACTTCTCATTCGATGTGTATCCGTATCAACCCGGCTCAACGATGCTGAATTCGTTGCTGCCCAATGAACTGTGGGAACAGGGCCCAATTGCTGTTGCCTCGAAGATGCTTGATCCAGAGATGTTGTCCCGCTTTGCCGCCGGTCTGGATGCGTACAAGCTCGATCTCGATCACCTCAAGATTGCCTGGGTGCTGAGCAAAGAGAATTCCTGCCATCAAGGAAAAGTCCTCTCAGAATACGTGCTGGAAATGGGCCTCCCGCCGGCCCAGGCTCTGGCCAACTTGCTGCTGGAAGAACGCCTCGCCGTGCTGCTGGTCTTCGATGAGGGTGAAGACAAGCTCGTCTGGCCGTTCCTACAGCACGACCTCTACATGATGGGCAGCGACGGCATCTATTTCGAGGACGCCGTCACGCATCCTCGGATGTACGGCTCTGCTCCTCGCCTGCTGGGACGCGCCGTCCGCGAGTGGAAACTCTTCTCGCTGGAAGATGCCGTCAAGAAGCTGACGTCCATTCCGGCCAAGCGTTTCGGCTTAAAGGATCGTGGCGAGCTACGCAACGGAGCGTTCGCGGACGTCGTTGTGTTCGACCCGAATACTGTGCTCGACCAAGCCACATTTGAGGTCCCCCAAGTCAATTCTACCGGCATCGAACACGTGTTGGTGAATGGTACGCCGATTATCACTGACGGAACACCGATCATGGAATTTCCAGGGAAGTGGCCCGGACGGGCGCTGAAATTCAAGCAGTAGGACGATCGCGAAGTTGATGGGAGGGCAAGGCCAATGGGAGGGCGAGGGACCCAGAGGGTACCCCGCCGAGCCTAAGACGAGCTTTAGCTCGGTGACCGCCGGAGGCATTTCCATAATCGATATCAACAGAGGTCTCCGACGAAGATTAATCTCACGCAAAGGCGCAAAGAAAAAGAGGCTCTACGGCAGAATCTGTGGTGAATATTAATCTGTACTGATGGTCTGAAACAGGCGAGGGAATTCGCGGATCGAAAAGAAGTGCATCCTGGAGAGTGGTTGGCAATGATGGAGTTATCTAACGAC